>DATCUL010000135.1:0-8559 GCA_036567405.1 Methyloversatilis sp.
CCAGCGCCGCGGCACTCGACACCCGCTTTTCCTGGTAGGCGGCACCGGTCCATTCGAAGCTGGTGTCACCCGGCAGCGACCTGGCCAGACGTTCAACTTCGGCGATGGCCTGGCCGGACGAGTAGCCGGGCGCTGCCTGCCCCATCAGCCGCACCGCCGGCAGGTTGTTGTAGCGGTTGACCGTGTCCGGGCCCGAGCTGTATTCGACCTTGGCGAAAGCCGACACCGGCACCATGTTGCCGGCGACGTTCTTCACGTACAGCCGGCCGATGTCCTCCGGCGTGCGGCGGTACTGGCTCTCGGCCGACATCAGCACCTGCCAGACGCGGCCGAACTTGTTGAAGTCGTTCACGTAGAAGGTGCCCAGCGTGCCGGCCAATGTGGCGAAGGCGTCGTTCAGCGGAATGCCCAGCGACTTGGCGCGTTCGCGGTCCACATCGACGTAGAGCTGCGGCGCATTCGGCCGCCACAGCGTCTGCAGACCGCCTGCCAGCACCGGCGTCTGGTGCGACGCGCCGATCAGAGCGCCCATGTTCTCCACCAGCCGCTTGGTGCCGCCGTCGCCGCGGTTCTGCAGGTAGAACTCGAAGCCGCCGGTGTTGCCCAGACCGAAGATGGCCGGCGGATTGAAGGCCAGCACCAGCGCCTCCTTGATGCCGGCGGTCTTGCCGAACAGCTCGCCCACCAGCTGCTTGGTGCTCATCGAGCGCTCATCCCAGTGTTTCTGGCTGACGAAGATGGTGGCCGCGCTGTTCTTGAAGCCGCCGCCGATGAAGTCCATGCCGGAGAACGCCATCACATGCTCGTTGGCCGGGTTGGACTGGATGGCCTTGATGACCTCGGCGACCACCTTGTCGGTGCGCTCCAGCGTGGCGCCGTCCGGCAGGAACACCGCCGCGATGAAGTAGCCCTGGTCCTCGTCCGGCACCAGCGAACTGGGCGTGATCTTCCACAGGCCGGCCGCCAGGGCCACCATGCCGGCGAACAGCAGCACGCCGATGGCCGAGCGGCGGATCATCCAGGTGACCGCGCCGGTGTAGCGGTGCGTGACGCGGACGAACCAGTCGTTGAACCACAGGAAGACGCGCGCCGTGCTCTTGTGTTCGTTTCTCAGCAGCGCCACGCACAACGCCGGCGTCATGGTCAGCGCCACCGTGCCTGACAGCACCACGGCGATCGATATCGTGACCGCGAACTGGCGGTACAGCTCGCCGGTCAGGCCGCCGAGGAAGGCGATCGGCACGAACACGGCCGTCAGCACCAGCACGATGGCAACCACCGGCCCGGTCACCTCGTGCATCGCCTTGAGCGCCGCCTCGCGCGCCGTCAGCTTCTGCTCGTGCATGATGCGTTCGACGTTTTCCAGCACCACGATGGCATCGTCGACCACGATGCCGATGGCCAGCACCATGCCGAACAGCGTCAGCGTGTTGATCGAGTAGCCGAGCACGTGCAGGCCGGCGAAGGTGCCGAGCAGCGACACCGGCACCGCCAGCGTCGGAATCAGCGTGGCACGCCAGTTCTGCAGGAACACGAACACGACGATGAACACCAGGATCATCGCCTCGCCCAGCGTCTTCACCACTTCCTTGATCGACACCTCGACGAAGCGCGTGGTGTCGTAGGGAATCGAATAGGTCATGCCAGTCGGGAAGCGTTCGGCCATCTCGGTAATGGCGGCCTTGGTTTCCTTGGCGACATCGAGCGCATTGGCGCCCGGCTGCAGGAACACGCCCATCAGCACAGCCGGCTTGCCGTTGTAGGTGCCGTTGAAATCGTTGTCCTTCGAACCGAGCTCGATGCGTGCGACGTCGCGCAGCCGCAGCTTCGAGCCGTCGGCATTCGAGCGCAGGATGACGTTCTCGAATTCCTCGACCGTGGACAGCCGGCCCTTGGTGGTGATGGTGTAGACCATGTCCTGACCGCCGCCGGTCGGCGACTGGCCGATCTTGCCGGCGGCGAACTGCGCGTTCTGGTCGCGCAGCGCGGCCGCGATCTCGGGCACCGTGACACCCAGTTGCGTCATGCGGTCCGGGCGCACCCAGATGCGCATCGCGTAGTCCTTGGCGCCGAAGATCTGCACATTGGTCGTGCCGGGAATCTTCTTGATGTTGTCCAGCACGTTCAGCGTCACGTAATTGGACGTGTACAGATCGTCGTACTGGCCTTCGGGCGAGTAGAAGGCGAGCACCAGCAGGAAGGCCGACGAGCCCTTCTCCACCGTCACGCCCTGCCGCCGTACTTCCTCGGGCAGGCGCGCATCGGCCTGCTTGACCCGGTTGTTCACGTTGACCGCGGCCTTGTCGGGATCGGAACCGATCTCGAAGGTGACCTGGATGTCGACCACGCCGTTCGAGGTCGAGGTGGACTGCATGTACATCATGCCTTCCACGCCGGTGATGACGTTTTCCAGCGGCGCGGCAACGGTCTGCGCGATGGTTTCGGCCGAGGCGCCCGGGTAGATGGCGCGCACGGTGACCACCGGCGGTGCGATTTCCGGGTACTGCGCGATCGGCAGCGTGCGCATCGCCGCCAGCCCTGCCAGCACCAGCAGGATGGAAATGACGAAGGCGAAGATCGGCCGGTCTATGAAGAAGCGCGAGAACATGGGGCGCCCCCTTACTTGGCGGCAGGCGCGGCGGTGGCCGGAGCCGGCGGCGGCGCCTTGCCGTCATCGATGGTGACCGGCGAACCGGGCACGAAGATGCGCGCCATGCCGTCGACGATCACCCGCTCGCCAGCCTTGAGCCCCTCGCGGATCACCCAGGCGTTGCCCAGTTCACCGTCCAGCTGCGACCATTCGCCGAGCTTGACCGGCCGCGGCTGCGCCAGCAGCTTGCCGCCCTCGCCTTCGGCGATCACATAGACGAACTTGCCGTTCGGGCTGTCGAGCACCGCGCGCTGCGGCACCGCGATCGCGTCCGGGCGCGTGGCGCCGGACAGCTGCACGCGCACGAACTGGCCCGGCGACAGCTTGCCGTCACGGTTCTCGAAGGTGGCACGCAGCGCGAACGCGCCGGTGCTGGTATCCGCCTTGTAGTCCTGGAAACCGAGCCGGCCGGTGCGCGGCAGTTCCGCGCCATCCGAGCCGTGCAGCTTCACCAGGAAGCCGGCGCCGTCCATCTTGATCAGGCCCTTGGCGACCTCTTCGCGCGTGCGCAGGTATTCCGCCTCGCCGACGCCGAAATTGACGTAGGCCGGATCGGTCTGCGCCAGCGTGGTCAGCAGGCTGTCGGCGCCGGCCACCGCCAGACTGCCTTCGACCTTCAGCGCCCGCCCGGCAACACCGCCCAGCGGTGCACGCACGTCGGTGTAACCGAGGTCGATGTTCGCCTGCTGCAGCTGCGCCTGAGCCGCCTTGACCGCCGCGCGCGCCAGATCACGCGCCGATGCGGCGTCGTCGGCATCCTTTCGGCTGGCCGCCTCCGCATCGGCCAGCGGCTTGATCCGCGCGTATTCGCGCTCGGCCTGCGCCAGCTGCGCCTTCGCCTGATCGAGCTGCGCATCGGCCGAAGCGACGCGCGCTCGGTAGGGCGCAGCGTCGATCCGGTACATCAGCTGCCCTTCCTTGATGCGCTGGCCTTCCTCGTACAGCCGCTTCTCGACGATGCCGGTCACGCGCGCCCGCACCTCGACTTCACGCGACCCGGCCACCTGACCGACGTATTCGAACTGCACCGGCACTTCGCGCGCCGCCACCTCGATCACCTTGACCGCCGCGGGCGGCATGCCGCCGCCGGCATGCCCGGCCGCCTTCTCCTTGCCGCAGCCAGCCAGCGAAACGGCGAGCAGACCGGCACCCAGCAGCCCTGCGGCACGCAGGAAACAGGTATGTGTATTCATTTGATTTCCCGGAAAGGCCGGCGCCCCTTCTGAATGGACGCGCAGCGGGCGTCCGCGCGAAGCGGACGATGGCACGATTATAGATACATCCTTGTATGTTTATGTATGCCAGGGTACAGAAAAATTTCACCTGGCATCCGGAGCACCGGGTTGAAGGCGATGCTCTCGCTCCTGCACAAAACTTCACGTGTCACCCGCTCTGAAGGAGCGAGCGATGCTCGCGATATGGCCGTCGAACGACGACGAGCGATGATCAACGTGCGTTGTGGGAGCAAGCACTGCCCGCGACAACGCAACCTCCCGCGCGACACACCCTCGGCCACCGGTCGCGACAAGGCCGCCGCACGGCAGACGGGAATGCCCCGCTCAGGCCTGCGCCGGCATTCGGGGCGGGGATCAGAGGAAACGGTCGAGGATGCGGCGACTGGGCCGGTCGAGCTGCCGCAGGTCGGCCACTTCGTAATGGATGCCGTGGCTGTCGGCCACCAGCAGGCGGCGCCCCTCCAGACGGCGGATGTCGTCCTCGCTGCGCAGCGTGAAGCGGGTCGGGCCACGGTCGGTATCGACTTCCCACTCGCACGGCGTCGAAAAGCTCGACACCGTGTGAATCGCCCGGATGGCCGGCATGAATTCGCGTCGCGCCAGTTCCTCGGCGATCAGCGCACGTGTCGGCTCTGCCAGGCCCGACAGCGTGGGCAGCCAGACCAGTTCGTGGCCGTCTACCGACATCAGGGCGATGCCTTCGTCCGGCTGGCTCAGCGGAAAGGCCCGCACCGGCTGCACACCGGCATGCACGGTGCCGTCGCCGCCGGTCAGCGTGAGCTGGCCATGGGTGTCACGGATCAGGGTGAAATCGCTCATCGGATCGCCGCCTCCGCGGCATCTTCCGCGGCCAGCCTCTGCTGTGCCTGGTAGAGCCCGTAATAGTGACCTTCGCGCGCCATCAGATCCTCGTGCTGGCCGACCTCGACGACCTGCCCGCGATCGAGCACCACCAGGCGGTCGGCGCGGCGCAGCGTGCTCAGCCGGTGCGCGATGGCGATGGTCGTGCGTCCCTGCACCAGATTGTCGAGCGCGCGCTGGATTTCCTTCTCGGTCGCGGTATCGACCGACGAGGTCGCCTCATCCAGTATCAGGATGCGCGGATTGATCAGCAGCGCGCGCGCGATCGAGATGCGCTGGCGCTCACCGCCGGACAGCGTCTGGCCGCGCTCGCCGACCATCGAGTCGTAGCCGTGCGGCAGTCGCAGGATGAATTCGTGCGCATGCGCGGCACGCGCCGCGGCGATGATTTCGGCGCGCGAGGCATCCGGCTTGCCGTAGGCGATGTTGTCGGCAATGGTGCCGAAGAACAGGAAGGGCTCCTGCAGCACCAGGCCGATGTGGCGGCGGTATTCGCCGACCGGCAGCGAGCGGATGTCCACGCCGTCGATGCGTATGCTGCCGCCGGACACGTCGTAGAAGCGGTTGATCAGGTTGACCAGCGTGCTCTTGCCGGACCCGCTGTGACCGACCAGACCGATCATTTCGCCAGGCGCGATGTCCAGATCGACGCCGCGCAGCACCGCGCGGTTGCCGTAGCGGAAGGCCACGCCGCGCAGTTCGATGCGGCCTTCGACCTTCTCCAGATGCACCGGACGCGTCGGCTCCGGCACGCTCGACACGTGGTCGAGGATGTCGAAGATGCGCTTGGCGCCGGCGGCCGCCTTCTGCGTCACCGACACGATGCGGCTCATCGAATCAAGCCGCAGGTAGAAGCGGCTGATGTAGGCGATGAAGGCGGTCAGCACGCCGACCGTGATGCGGTCGTTGGCCACCTGCCAGATGCCGAAGCCCCACACCACCAGCAGGCCGACCTCGGTCAGCAGCGTCACGGTCGGCGAGAACAGCGACCAGACGCGGTTGACGCGATCGTTCACCTCCAGGTTGTGCCGGTTGGCAGCACGGAAACGCTCGGACTCGCGCGACTCCTGGGCGAAGGCCTTGACCACGCGGATGCCCGGAATCGTGTCGGCCAGCACATTGGTCACCGCACCCCAGACACGGTCGACCTTCTCGAAACCGGTGCGCAGCCGGTCGCGCACCTTGTGGATCATCCACGCGATGACGGGCAGCGGCAGCAGCGTGACCAGCGCCAGCAGCGGGTTGATCGACAGCAGGATGGCGGCCGTCATCAGGATCATCAGCACGTCGGTCGCGAAATCAAGCAGGTGCAGCGACAGGAAAACGTTGATGCGATCGGTCTCGGCACCGATGCGCGTCATCAGGTCGCCGGTGCGCTTGCCGCCGAAATATTCCAGCGACTGCTTCATCAGGTGATCGAAGGTGGCGGTGCGCAGATCGGCGCCGATGCGCTCGGACACGCGTGCCAGGATGTAGGTGCGCGCCCAGCCGAGTATCCAGGCCAGCATGGCCGCACCGAGCAGACCGGCCAGATAGGGCCACACCGCGCCAACGGTGATGCGCGTGTGCGACTTGTGCGGTATCAGCACTTCGTCCATCAGAGGGATGGTCAGATAGGGCGGTACCAGGTTGGCTGCGGTGGTTGCCAGTGTCAGCAGGAAGCCAGCCAGCAGGCGCCACCGATAGGGGCGCGCGAACTGCCACAGCCGCAGCAATGCCCAGGTCGAGGGCGGCGCATTCACGGTGCGCGAGCACAGCGGGCATTCGTCGTCGTCCGGCGGCAACGGTGCCTTGCAGCGCGCGCAGATGCCGTCCTCGTCGTCCTCCGCCAGATCGGGGCTGAGCAGACGTTCGATCTGCCGCGCGTACTGGTCGGCCAGCCGCAACGCCTCGGTATTCAGCGCCAGCGTGTAGCGCCAGGCTGCCAGCCGCCCGGTCGCGTCGTGCAGCGCCAGCGTGCCGACGCCCGCGTGGTCGTGATGCTGCAGGTGTTGATCGACGGCCAGCGGCCAGTCATGCCAGACGCCGGCAGCCGACGCGGTGATCAGTCGTTGCGCGGTCAGGGCCAGCAGGCCGTGGCCGAAATGCAGCGCATCGTCCAGATCGGTCTCCAGCCAGGCAAGCACGTTCTCGCCTGCGGCGAGGCGGCTGGCCAGCCCGGAATGCCAGCGTGGCGGCAGGTCCGGCGGGATGGAACGATCTTCGGCAGTCTGGTTCATCGGGTGGGGCTGGCGGTTCCTGTGGCGTGCCGATCGTGCCGGGCGGATGCGTAGCGCGTACTCGGTCGAAAGGTCGGCGAGTATAGCGCCGGCCATGCCCGATCGCGAACCGTCGCGGAATGATGAAAAACCTGTCAACCAAACGTCGCGGACTTCGTTATGGACATGTTTTCAACAACTTCGGGGCTCCGGAACACCACCGTCCCCGCATGATGAGTAAACGCTCCATCGAAATCCTGCGCACCCTCGAACTGCGTGGCCCCAGCATCTGGACCTACGGTCCGGCGCTCGAAGTCTGGATCGACATCGGCGCTCTCGAAGACTCCCCTTCCAACACCATTCCGGGCTTCGTCGACCGTCTGGTCGACTGGCTGCCGGCACTGCACGAGCACACCTGCAGCTACGAAGAGCGCGGCGGGTTCGTGCGCCGGCTGCGCGAAGGCACGTGGCCGGGCCACATACTGGAACACGTGACGCTGGAACTGCAGAACCAGGCGGGCATGAAGGGCAATTTCGGCAAAGCACGCGAAACCTCGGTGCGCGGCGTCTACAAGGTGGTCGTCAGCTCCGGCAACCACCAGGTCAGTCGTGCCGCCATCCTGTCGGCACGCGAGCTGGTGCTGGCCGCGATGGACGGTCGTCCGTTCGACGTGCGCGCCGCGATCTCCGATCTGCGCGACAAGGTCGACACACTGTGCCTCGGCCCGAGTACCGGCTGCATCGTCGAAGCGGCCAGGGACCGGCGCATCCCGGCCATCCGCCTGAACGACGGCAATCTGGTGCAGCTCGGCTACGGCAAGAAGCTGCGTCGCATCTGGACCGCCGAAACCGATCGCACCTCGGCCATCGCCGAAGGCATCTCGCGCGACAAGGACCTGACCAAGCGCATGCTCGCCGGTTGCGGCGTGCCGGTGCCGGAAGGCCGCGAAGTCACCAGTGCGGACGACGCCTGGGAAGCGGCGACCGACATCGGCTTCCCGGTGGTGGTCAAGCCGGCCAACGCGAATCACGGCCGCGGCGTATCGGCCGAACTGAATACCCGCAGCGAAGTGAGCACCGCCTACGAACTGGCGCTGCGCTACAGCAAGTACGTGCTGGTCGAACGCTTCGTGCCGGGCAACGAGCACCGGCTGCTGGTGGTCGGCAAGCAGATGGTCGCGGCCGTGCGCGGCGAAACTGTCTGGATCACCGGCGACGGCCGCTCGACCGTGCGCGAACTGCTCGACAGCCAGATCAACTGCGACCCGCGCCGCGGCCCTGAACAGGAATTCCCGCTCGACCTGCTGCTGCCCGAGCGCGACGCCAAGCTCGACTTCGAACTGCAGCGCCAGGGCTATACCGCCGATTCGGTGCCGGCTGACGGCACACGCATCCTGGTGCAGCGCAACGGCAATATCGCCTTCGACGTCACCGACGAGGTGCACCCGGACACCGCCCGGCTGGTGGCGCTGGCCGCGCGCGTGGTCGGTCTGGACATCGCGGGCATCGATCTGGTGGCCGAGGACATCCGCCGCCCGCTGCGGGAACAGGGTGGTGCCATCGTCGAAGTCAATGCCGGCCCCGGCCTGCTGATGCATCTGAAGCCGGTCGAAGG
>DATCUL010000136.1:0-13737 GCA_036567405.1 Methyloversatilis sp.
GATCTGGCGCTGGCCGATCTGACGGCGTCGCGCCAGCGCGAAGGTGTGCGGCTCGCCGCGATGCTGATGGAGCGCGTCACACGCATGCGCGAACTGGTCGTACAGGTCACACCGCGCGTGCCCGAGGTCGTGCAGGAGTACCAGGCGAAGCTGACGCAGCGCCTGCAGGACGCCATTGGCAGTGCGGACGACGAACGCATTCGCACGGAAGTCGGCCTGTTTGCGGTGCGCATAGACGTTGCCGAGGAACTCAACCGCCTGTCGGCGCACCTCGACGAGGTGGAGCGCATCCTGTCGCGCGGTGGCGCGGCGGGCAAGCGGCTCGATTTCCTGATGCAGGAGCTGAACCGCGAAGCCAATACGCTGGCGTCCAAGTCGGTGGCGCCGGACGTCGGCAACGTGGCGATGGAACTGAAGCTGCTGATCGAGCAGATGCGCGAGCAGGTGCAGAACATCGAGTGACCGTTGCCGACGCCGAACTGTGGACGCGGAATGCTCGCTCTGCGTCGGCGTCTTATAGTTGAACCTTTTCCTCCGGACACCTACATGATCCAGCACCAGTCGGGCATTCTTGCCGATGTGCCGTCCCAGGCACGACACCTTTACTTTGCACTGGAATCGCCTGATGCCCTGCACGTGTCAGTCGATGCCCTGCGCAGGCTCGTTGACGGTGAATCGCTAGTCGCGGGCTTCGGCGAATCACTGGTGCGCGCGCTTGGTGCCAGGATCGAGGGGCTGAGGACATTCCCGGCGCTGACCGGTGTCGGGGTCGACGTGCCGTCCACCCAGCATGCGCTCTGGTGCTGGCTGCGTGGCGATGACAGGGGCGAGCTGTTGCACCGCGCCCGCGAACTCGAAGCGGCGCTGGCCCCGGCGCTGCGCCTGGTCCGGGTGACCGAGGGCTTTCGCTACGGGACGGGACGCGATCTGACTGGCTATGAGGACGGTACCGAAAACCCGGAAGGCGAAGATGCCGAAGCGGCCGCGATCGCAGGGGCCGGAACGGACCACGTGGCCGGGGGCAGCTTCGCGGCCGTACAGCACTGGCTGCACGATCTTGACGGCTTCGCGGCGCTGCCCGGGACTGAACGGGACAACATCATCGGCCGCCGTCAGAGCGACAACGAAGAGCTTGATGACGCGCCTGCGTCGGCCCATGTCAAGCGCACGGCACAGGAGAGCTTCTCGCCCGAGGCGTTTGTGGTCAGACGTTCGATGCCCTGGGCCGAAGGCGGGCAGGCTGGTTTGGTTTTTCTCGCCTTCGGGCATTCCCTGGACGCCTTCGAAGCTCAGATGCGGCGCATGGTCGGACTTGAAGACGGCATCGTCGATGCATTGTTCCGCTTCAGCCGGCCGTTTGCCGGAGGCTATTATTGGTGCCCTCCGTTACGCGATGGCAGTCTTGACCTGACCGCGCTTGGACGTTGATCGAGGCAGACTCGGTATTCAGCTTCGGCGGGCACCGGTTCGTTACGGATGTAGTCGCCCCGGTCGATAAGGCTGCGGCGAGCCACGGCAGAGAGTTCCTCACTTTTTCAATCATTCCGACAGTTTCCATGGCAACACGCGGCGTACTTTTCATCGTCAGCGCACCGTCCGGTGCCGGCAAGACCACCCTGGTGCGCGAGTTGCTGAAGCGCGATCCGCAGATCGGGCTGTCCATCTCGTACACCACGCGCGCTCCGCGTCCCGGTGAGCAGGACGGCGTGGCCTACCATTTCGTCGGTTCGTCGCAGTTCGACGCGATGCGCGCGGCGGACGACTTTCTGGAGTGGGCGCAGGTACACGGCAACTTCTATGGCACTTCGAGGCGCTGGCTGGAAGAGCGCCTGTCTGCCGGGCACGACGTGCTGCTGGAAATCGACTGGCAGGGCGCGCAGCAGGTGCGCCGGCTTTTTCCGGACGCAGTGGGCATCTTCATCCTGCCGCCGTCGCTCGAGGCGCTCGCCAGCCGGCTGACCGGGCGTGGCCAGGACGCGGCTGACGTCATCGAGCGCCGTCTGGCTGCCGCGCGCGACGAGATACGTCATCTGGACGAATTCGATTTCGTTATAATCAACAACATACTTGGTCAGGCGCAGGACGACTTGGTGACAGTCACGCGCGCCGCGCGGCTGCTCCGCACCAGTCAGATGGCACGGAGCCCCGAATTTTTCAAATCCCTGGGAATCAACTGATATGGCACGCATTACCGTCGAAGACTGCCTCAAGCGCATTCCGAACCGTTTCCAGCTGACGCTGGCTGCAACCTACCGTGCACGCCAGCTGGCTGCCGGAAGTACCCCGCAGGTCGAATGCGAGAAGGACAAGCCGACCGTGGTCGCGCTGCGCGAAATCGCCGCCGGCAAGGTCGGTATCGAAATCCTGAACCGGGGTCAGGTGTGATCCGGCCTCGCACCGACCACTGATCATCGGCGCGACCGGCGGACGACATACTCATGCCCACCCCGGTCGCTCAGCCTTCGCCCGCAGCACCCGTTGTCAGCCTCGGCATGGCAGACAACGATTCCGATGCCGTCACTCCGGCAATTACCAGTTCCACTTCTGCCGACCTCGAACGGCTGATCGCCAGCGTCTCGACCTATCTGCGCGAAGAAGACGTGCAGCGCGTGCGCGATGCCTACGAAATGTCGGCCAGTGCCCACGCCGGGCAGTTCCGCATGAGCGGCGAGCCCTATGTGTCGCATCCGGTCGCGGTCGCGGAAATCCTCGGTGGCTGGCAGTTGGACAGCCAGGCGCTGTGTGCGGCGCTGCTGCACGACGTGATGGAAGACACCGCCATCACGAAGGTCGAGATCGCCGACCGCTTCGGCAAGGTTGTTGCGGAACTGGTCGATGGCGTGTCCAAGCTCGACAAGATCGAGTTCCAGTCCAAGGAAGACGCGCAGGCCGAAAATTTCCGCAAGATGCTGATGGCGATGGCACGCGACGTGCGCGTCATTCTGATCAAGCTGGCCGATCGCACGCACAACATGCGTACGCTCGGTTGCGTGAGGCCGGACAAGCAGCGGCGCATCGCGCGCGAGACCCTGGAAATCCACGCGCCGATCGCCAATCGGCTCGGCCTGCATGCGGTGTATCGCGAACTGCAGGACCTGTCCTTCCAGGCCATGTATCCGGTGCGCTATCGGGTGCTGGAACGTGCGATGAAGGCGGCTCGCGGCAACCGGCGCGAGGTGGTCGGCAAGATCACCGAGGCCATCCGTACCCGCCTGCCCGAGCGCGGCATCGAAGCCAATGTGTTCGGCCGCGAAAAGAGCCTGTATTCGATCTTCCGCAAGATGCGGGACAAGCATCTGACGTTTTCCCAGGTGCTCGATATCTACGGCTTCCGCGTCGTCGTAAACGACGTTGCGTCCTGCTACCTCGCTCTTGGCGCGCTTCATGGCTTGTACAAACCGGTGCCCGGCAAGTTCAAGGACTACATCGCGATTCCGAAAGCCAACGGCTATCAGTCGCTGCACACGACGCTGATCGGACCGTTCGGTACGCCGGTCGAGGTGCAGATCCGTACGGCGGAAATGCATCAGATCGCGCAGAACGGCGTGGCTTCGCACTGGTTGTACAAGGACAGCGAGCAATCGCTTGACGATCTTCAGGCCAACACCCATCGCTGGCTGCAGTCCTTGCTGGAGCTGCAGAGTTCGGCGCCGGATTCCGCGGAATTCCTCGAGCATGTGAAGATCGACCTGTTTCCGGGTGAGGTCTACGTGTTCACGCCCAAAGGCAAGATCATGTCGCTGCCGCGTGGTGCCACTGCGGTCGATTTTGCCTACGCGGTGCATACCGACGTCGGTCACTGCTGTGTCGCCTGTCGCATCAACCACGAACTGATGCCGTTGCGCAGCGAGCTCAACAGTGGCGACCAGGTGGACATCATCACCGCGGCGCACCCGAATCCGAATCCGTCCTGGCTCGGTTACGTGAAGACCGGCAAGGCACGTGCGCAGATACGGCATTTCCTGAAGAACATGCAGATCGAGGAATCCGCCCAGCTGGGTGAGCGGCTGCTGACGCAGGCGCTGCGACAGTTCGGCGTCATGCCGGACGAAATCGGTGACGCCACGTGGACACAGTGGCTGGAGCGCGCGGAACTCAAGAGTCGCAAGGAAGCGCTTGCCGATGTCGGGCAGGGCAAGAGTTCGGCCACCTATGTCGCGCGCAGCCTGCTCAAGCTGGAGAACGCACGTGGTGCCGGCCGGCCGCCGGAAAAACCCGAAAGCGCGCTGCTTATCCGCGGGGCCGAGGGCATGGCGGTGCAGATTGCGCGCTGTTGCCAGCCGATACCGGGCGATCCCATCGTCGGTCAGTTGCGCAAGGGGGCCGGCCTGATGATCCACGCACACGACTGTCCGACGCTGCGCCGCAACCGCAAGGAGGGTGACCAGTGGATCGACGTCGAGTGGGAGCGCGACAGCGGTCGGGTGTTCGATGTCGGCATCCGCGTGGTGTCGGCCAACCGTCCCGGTGTGCTGGCCAAGGTTGCCTTCGAGATTGCCGAATGCGGCGCCAACATCCAGGATGTCGGGATGGAGGAGGATGGCAGCCTCTACACCCAGATCCATTTCACCCTGCAGGTCAGTGATCGTGTGCATCTTGCGCGCATCATGAAAGGCCTGCGCCGCGTACCCGAAGTGGTGCGCATCAACCGCGTGCGAGCCGGCGACAAGGCCGAGGACGCACGCAGCAAAACCCATTGATACGGAGTCTTAAGTGGCTGAATACGAGTCGGATCACACGCGTTTCATGCGCGAATACCTCGAGAAGCACCCGGAGCAGGTTGAAGAGCAGCGGCGCGGCCGCGCGCTGTGGTGGGACAAGCCGCAGGATCTGGAAACCCAGCGCCGTTTCAACGAGGCACGCGTGGCGCAGAAGCCCTATCCCTACCAGACCGACCTGACGCCGCACGACACGCACTGAGTCCGTCCGGTATCGCTGCATGAGCCTGTTCGAGCAGCCGCTCGCGATCGTCGATCTGGAAACCACCGGCGGTGATCCGCGGATGGACCGCATCACCGAAATCGGCGTCGTGCTGGTCGATGGGCCGCAGCGGCGCGAGTGGTCCAGCCTGGTCAATCCGGGTGTAAGCATTCCGCTGACCATACAGCGCTTCACCGGCATCACCGATGCCATGGTGGCCGAAGCGCCCCGCTTCGAGGAGATTGCCGACGAACTGGCCGCGCTGCTGCATGACCGCCTGTTTGTCGCGCACAACGCCCGGTTCGACCACGGTTTCCTGCGCAACGAGTTCGCCCGGCTCGGGCTGGACTTCGTGCCGCGCGTGCTGTGTTCGGTCAAGCTGTCGCGTGCGTTGTATCCGGCTTATCCGCGGCACGGCCTGGATGCGCTGATCGAACGCTTCGGTCTGGGGTGCGATGCGCGCCATCGCGCGCTGGGTGATGCACGCGTGGTGCGGGATTTCCTCGACATCGTGGCGCGCGACTTCGCCGGGCCACAGATCGCGCAGGCGATGGTCAGGGCGGGGCGTACGACGGCGGCACCGCCCGGCATGGCGCCCGGTGCTATGGACCACATTCCGGACGCGCCGGGCGTCTATCTTTTCTACGGCGCGCCGCCGGAATCGACCGATCTGCTGCCGCCGCCGTCCGAGCTGCCGCTGTATGTCGGCAAGAGCCGGCGCCTGCGTTCCCGTGTGCTGGCCCACTTCACCGGCTCGCACAAGGGCGGCCAGGCAGCGCGCATGCTGCGCGAGACCCGGCGCGTCGACTGGGTTGAAACGGCGGGCGAGCTCGGTGCGCTGCTGCTCGAGGCAAAGCTGGTGAAACAGCTTCAGCCGCTCTACAACAAGCAGTTGCGTACGTCCGGATCGGCCGTCGCGCTGGCCTTGCGTGGCGGGCCGGGTCAGGAAGTCGCTGCCGGTGAGGCGGCGTTGGCGATTGTCGAGATTGACCGTGTGGCGCCACGCATGCTCAACGGGCTCTACGGTCCGTTCCGTACGCGTCGCGACTGTCTGGCGGCGTTGCGCGAATTGGCGACGGCCTGGCAGCTGTGTCCCAAACGCATCGGCCTGCAGGGGTTCGAGCGCCGCACCGCCGCCTGCTTCAACGTGCAGATCAAGCGTTGTCGTGGCGTGTGCTGTGGTCGCGAGGATGTGCGTCAGCACGATCTGCGTCTGATGAGCGCGCTCGACGGCCTGCGCATGCCCGACTGGCCGTGGCCGGACGCGGTGGTGCTGCGCGAGCAGCGCGCCGACGCCTCGCGCGCGGAACGCCACTGGCTGGCGCACTGGTGCTATCTGGGCAGCGAATCCGGAGCGGAGGGGGCGGGCGAGACTACGGGTCGGGGGGAACCGCGATTCGATTACGACAACTACCGCATCCTGCGCCGTCATCTCGACGGTCTGCCGCTGGATGCGGTCGAGCCAGCGTGATCCACGCTGGCACACCGAGGGGTGAGTCAGGGTGTGCCACGTTCGCTGCTGCGGCGTACAGCGGCCAGATGGCGACGCAGCTCGTCGACCGGCAGTGGCCGGCTGAACAGGAAGCCCTGACCCTCATTGCAGCCCAGCTGCCGCAGAAGTTCGGCCTGATCGTCGTGTTCGATGCCTTCGGCGATCATGTCCATGCGCAGTGACCGGCCCAATGCCAGCATTGCCTCGACCATCGAGCGAGCGTCGCTGCTGTCGGTCAGGTCGACGATGAAGGAACGGTCGATCTTGATGCGGTCGATCGGCAGACCACGCAGCACGCCCAGCGACGAGTAGCCGGTGCCGAAGTCGTCGATGCTGATCGAAATGCCCAGCTGCTTCAGCGATTCAAGTATGCCGGCGCTGCGCTCTATCACCTGCAGCGTCGACTCGGTGATTTCGAGCTCCAGGGCCTCGGCCGGGAAGCCGGTCTCGCTCAGCACGTCGAGTACCCGGGCGACGAAGTCGTCGCGCATGAACTGCCGGACGGACACGTTGACCGCCAGCCGCATGTGACCGCCGGCGGTGGCCGGGAGGCCTACGACGTCGCGGCAGGCACGGCGCAGTACCCATATGCCGAGCGTCTCGATGATGCCGCTCTCTTCCGCGACCGGAATGAAGCGCATCGGCGAAATCATGCCCAGTTCCGGATCCGGCCAGCGCACGAGCGCTTCTATGCCCACCACCTGGCCATCCGTCAGCCGGATCTGCGGTTGATAGTGGACAGTGAGTCCGTCCGATTCGATCGCCCGGCGCAGTCCCTGTTCCATATGCATGCGCTCGTGCGTGCGCTCCGACATGTCTTCGGTGAAGAACTGGTAGCGATTGCGCCCCTGCGACTTGGCCGAGTACATCGCGATGTCGGCCGCGCGCATCAGCTGGCTGGTGTCGTTGCCGTGATCCGGGAAGACTGACACGCCGATGCTGCCGGAGATGCGTATCTGTTCGTTGCCCAGGTCGAAGGGCGCACGCAGTGCGTTCAGGATTTTCTGTGCCAGATGCGATGCGTCTTCCGGCAGCGTGCTGCCGGCGAGCACGACGAACTCGTCGCCGCCTAGCCGGGCGACGGTGTCGCTGCGGCGCAGTACGCCGCCCAGCCGGCCGGCGACGACGCGCAGCAGTTCGTCGCCTGTCGTGTGGCCGAGCGTGTCGTTGACCACCTTGAAGCTGTCGAGGTCGAGAAAGAGCAGGATGCAACGCTGCTGCGTCCGGCGCGCCTGTTCGATCGCGCGCTCGAAGCGGTCATCGAACAGCAGGCGGTTGGGCAGTCCGGTCAGCGCGTCGTGGTGCGCCAGATGGTTGAGTTTTTCCTCGGCCACGTGAATGGCGGTGAAGTCGGAAAAGGCGGCAACGAAATGGGTGACGTGCTGGTTGCCGTCGCGTACCGCACTGATGCTCTCCCATGCCGGAAAGGGTTCCCCTGAGGCGCGCCGGCATGTGATTTCGCCCTGCCAGTATGCGCTGCCGGCCGGGTCGAGCAGCCGCTGGTAGAACGACGGATCGCTGTCATGTCCGGTTCCCAGCAGCCGGTCCGGATCCTGTCCGAGCACATCGGTTTCCTGATGACCGGTGATGCGGGCGAACGCCGCGTTGACCGCCACGACGCGCCGGCTGGCATCCGTGATGACGATGGCTTCGGCGGTGGTGCCGAAAACGACGCTCGACTGGCGCAGCTGCTCTTCATCACGCCGTCGTTGCGTGACGTCCTGCAGAATTCCGACGATGCGTACCTCCTCGGCATTCTGGCCGTAGGCCTTGGCATGGGCTTCGAGGCTGCAGGCGTTGCCGTTACCGGCCGTGCGGAATTCGACGCGCACCGGTTCGCCGTCGCGCAGGGCGCTGCTCAAGGCTGTTTCGACGCGCACGCGATCGTCTGCGTCGATGCGTGTGAGGAAGGTATCCCATGATTCGTCGAAGGGCATCGGCCGGTCGCCGAACAGGCTGTCGAGATGTCCGTCACCGTGCATGTGCATCGATTTGGGGTGCCATTCGAGAACCCCGAGCGAGGCAGCGTCCAGTGCCTGCTTGAAGCGCTGTTCGCTGCGCTCGACGGTGACTTCGACCTCGCGCCGCGCAAGTGCCATCTGTATCGTGGCATGCAGTTCGCGTGCTTCGCATGGTTTGACCAGATAGCCGAACGGCCGGCTGGCCAGCGCGCGTCTGAGCGTGTCGTCCTCGGCGTAAGCCGTCAGGAAGACGACCGGAATGCTGTAATGGGCCTGTATCAGCGTGGCGGCCTCAATGCCGTCGAGTTCGCCTTCCAGGTGGATGTCCATCAGCACCAGATCCGGTGCTTCATCCTTGACGCGATTTACCGCCTGCTCGCCGCTGGCCAGTACCGATCCAACGCGGTAACCGAAGGTCTGCAGCTGTTTCTTCAGGTCGAAGGCAACGACGCGTTCGTCCTCGACCAGCATCAGATTGACCGGAAGTGGTGCATTCATGCGGAACTCCTTGCCGGGGGCTGCATTGAAAAACGTATCGAGAACCGCGTGTCGGACCCGGCCGGCAGCTCGAGCGTGCCGTGCAGCTGGTCGACCAGCAACGGCACCAGCTGCAGCCCGAGCGATTTGACCGTCGCGAGATCCAAGCCTTCCGGCAGACCGACGCCGTCGTCGGCGACGGTCAGCCGGGCTTCACCCGCCTCATCGGTTGCCAGTTCGATCAGGATTTCGCCGCGCCGCTGATCGGGGAATCCGTGCTTGAAGGCATTTGTGACCAGTTCGCTGACCAGCAGGCCGCACGGAATCGCCCGCTCCAGGTCGAGATAGACCGGCTTGTCCGGACGTACCAGCTTCAGGTCTATCCGGCCGGCGCCGCCGCGGTATGCGCCAAGCAGCAATTGCGCGAGGCGGTCCAGGTAGTCGCCCAGATCCATCCGCGAGAAGTCCTTGCGCTCGTACAGCAACTGGTGCGTCAGCGCCATCGCCCGCACGCGGTTCTGGCTTTCGTTCAGGATGTCCTTTACGTGCGGATCGTCGACGTTGGAAGCCTGCAGATTGAGCAGGCTGGAAATCACCTGCAGATTGTTCTTTACGCGGTGATGGACTTCGTTGAGCAGTACCGTCTTCTCCAGCAGCGCCTGTTCGAGTACCTGCTGCGCGCGTCGTCGCTCCGTGATGTCGACGATGGAGGCCAGCACCATGACGCCTTCGTGGGTGTCCATGGGATTGAGTCCGATTTCCACCGGGAATTCGCTGCCGTCGGCTCGCCGTCCGAACAGGTCGCGCCCGACGCCCATGGGACGCGGCTGCGGTGCCGCGAGAAAACCCTGGCGAAAGGTCTCGTGGTGATCGCGTGCCCTTTCCGGCACAAGGATGTCGACCGGCTGGCCGACGAGCGCCGTGCGCGGATAGTCGAACAGCAGTTCGGTCTGGGCATTGACCAGAACGATGACACCGCGGTGATCGATCAGCACCATCGCGCTCGGGGCGTACTCGACGACCCGACGAAATGCGTCGTCCCGCATCGGTGGTACGGCCGATGTACGCAAGTCGTCAGTGGCTGGCGCCACTGCGCCATTTCTTGCACTGTCATCCATCGCGCTGCTCCCGGAAGGGGCGGGCTGAAATTTCAACACGCTGTCTGAATCAGTTTGGTCACCGATATGCCAAACGACAAGGCCGAATTTCAGCGGGTGCGCAGCGGATGCCGGAAAAAAAAGCCCCCGGCTGAGCGGGGGCTTCGGGGCTGCAATGCGGCGGGTGCGACGGTCAGGCGTCAGGGTCGTACATGCAGTGCTTGATCTTGTGGCGGTTGGCGATCAGTTCGTCCATCGTCGGCTGGCCGGTCATCGCGCGACGGATCGCCAGTTTCATCGCCTCGTAGTTGGTGCGGTACAGATCCTTCATGTCGAGGTTCGGGTCCTTGACCGCATTCGGATCCAGCCAGACGAGGTCGATGATGACCAGTTCATCCACCAGTTCCTTCGGTATGACGCCTTCCGATACCGAATCGACAACGGCGTCGGCCGTGGCGGACTGCACCACGCCGCCAAGCAGCTCGACCGTGCGCGAATTCTTGATGGTCACCTTGGGCACCATCATGGTGGCCGGCTTCGCCATCTGGTTGCAGTCGCGCACCGCCAGCATGCGGGTGTGACCGGCGGTCTGCCCCATCATCTGCGCAAAGGCCTGGCCGACCGGGCCGTCGATCGAACCGATGACAATTTCAGGCATGGCGTCGGTGAATTGCCCTTCCTTGGCGAAGACGGTGGCTTCGCCGACTTTCATCACGATACGCTGGGACATTGATCTTCCTTTTCGGGCGGTTGCAATTCTTCGGTGGTTCGCGGGAACTGCTTCATTCACCGCGGATTCTGGCGCGCATGCGGTCGATTTCGCGCCGCTGCGTCTTGGTCGGCCGGCCGTGCAGTGCCTGCGAGGGCTCGGGCTGGATGCGCCGCCGTTCGCGCTCCGCCTCCCGCCGGGCCAGACTGTCGGCCGTTTCCTCGTACAGCGTGCGCGCCTCTTCCGCCGGACCGCGCCGGCCCGACAGCGCGCGCACGATGACGACATAGCGCACTTCACCGGTCTGGATGTCCAGCCGGTCGCCGATGCGGACCTCGCGCGACGGCTTGGCTCGCGCCTCGTTCAACTGGATGCGTCCGGCGTCGATCGAGTCCGATGCCAGCGTGCGCGTCTTGAAGAAGCGCGCCGCCCACAGCCACTTGTCCAGGCGCAGGCGTTGGTGCGGCGAGTCGTCGGCCGGGTTCATCGTGTCAGGGCAGCAGGTGTTCGCCCGCATACAGGTGGGCGATACGTTCGCGCTCCCTGATCAGATGGCACTGCCCGCCGTCGACCATCACCTCGGCGGCACGCGCCCGGGTGTTGTAGTTCGAACTCATCGTCATGCCGTAGGCACCGGCGGAGAAGATCGCCACCAGAGCCTCCGGCTCGAGTGCGAGGTCGCGTGCGCGGCCGAGGAAGTCGCCGCTCTCGCATACCGGCCCGACCACGTCGTAGCGCTCGACCTGCCCGCGGGGGCGCACCTCGGCAATGCGGTGCCAGGCGTCGTACAGCGCCGGTCGGGCGAGGTCGTTCATCGCGGCGTCGATGATGGCGAAGTTGCGGTCCTCGCCGCGTTTGAGGTACTCCACCCTGGACAGCAGCACGCCGGCATTCCCGACCAGCGAGCGGCCGGGTTCGAGCAGCAGGCGCTCCTTGCGGCCGGCCAGTACCTGCAGCAGCGGTGCGAGATAGTCACGCGTCGCCGGTACCGCTTCGTCGTCGTATCGGATACCGAGGCCGCCACCCAGATCGAGGTGACGCAGTTCGATGCCGTCGCGGTTGAGCGCCTCGGCCAGCGACACGACCTTGGCAGCCGCCTCGGCCACCGGCGCCGGGTCCAGCAACTGCGAGCCGATGTGGCAGGCGATGCCGCGGATCTCGAGCTGCGGCAATTTTGCAGCGGCCAGATAGAGCGCATGGGCACCGGAGATCGGTACGCCGAACTTGTTGCACTTCAGGCCGGTGGAAATGTAGGGGTGCGTCTTCGGATCGACGTCGGGGTTGACCCGCAGTGCGATCGGGGCTCTTTTGCCCATGCTGCCCGCAACTTCGGCCAGCCGATACAGCTCGGGTTCGGATTCGACGTTGAAACAGTAGATGCCGTGCTCGAGCGCGGCGCGCATTTCGTCCCGCGTTTTGCCCACACCGGAGAACACCACCCGGCCCGGATCACCGCCGGCCGCGATGACGCGCGCCAGTTCGCCGCCGGACACGATGTCGAAGCCGGTGCCCAGGCGCGCGAACACATTGAGTATTGCCAGATTGGAGTTTGACTTGACTGCGTAGCAGAGCATCGTGTCACGCCCGGCGAGTGCCGACGCGTAGCCGGCGTGGGCTTCTTCCAGCGCCGCGCGCGAATAGACGAAGGTCGGCGTGCCATAGGTCGCTGCGATGTGTTCCAGCGCCACGCCCTCGGCGAACAGAGCGCCGTCACGGGTATTGAAATGTTTCATTGCGATGGTGCCTTGTTATGATTCTTCGAGGCCGGGGGCGTTGTGGTCGCTGTCGTGGCCGCCGGAGTGACGCCATCCTTCGGGGGCAGGACCAGGGGACCTTTCGTGCCGCAACCGGCGAGCATCAGGGTCAGTGCGGCTATGCGCACGAGCGTGCAGGAAAACATGTCGGGTGGCCGGAATATGAACGAGAGTGAATTTAGCAAATTGGCCGACGCGACGCTCGCCGCGATAGAGCGGGCCATCGAGCGCAGTGGCGCCGACATCGACTATGAACTGCAGGCCGGTGGCGTGCTCGAGCTCGAATTCGCCGACGGCTCGAAGATGGTGATCAACCGTCACGGGGTTGCCCAGGAAATCTGGGTGGCGGCACGCTCCGGAGGTTTTCATTTCCGCGCCGAGAATGGCCGCTGGATAGGTACACGGGATGGCAGGGAACTGATGGTGGCACTCGAAGCCCTTCTCAGCCAGCAGGCCGGCGAGCCTGTCCGCCTGACAGGCTGATGCCAGGCCGGACCAGCAGGTTGGCAGCACCGGGAACGATATGACCGGTCGCCGGTGAAATCGGGGTGACGGGCTTCTGTGCCGGTGCGGCCGGCTTCTGATACGGCTGTATTTCGCCTTCCGACGCCGGGCCTTCGGGTTCAGCCGGCAGGGAGTCGGGTGACGGCGGCAGTTGTTCTTCGTACATCAGGTCGGTGCGCGGATTGCCGTGCGAATCCGTGCCCGCATTGATGCTGATCAGCCCGTCCGGCATCGGCAGGTTTTCCTCCGGCACGCTCCTGAGCGCATACCTCATGTAGTCGACCCACATCGGCAGTGCGGCAGACCCACCGGTTTCGCCGCGTCCCAGCGAGCGCGGTGTGTCGAAACCGATCCAGGACACGGTGACCCGCGAAGGCTGATAGCCGCAAAACCAGGCGTCGACGTACTCGTTGGTGGTGCCGGTCTTGCCGGCAAGGTCGCTGCGCTTGAGGGCGAGTGCGCGGGTTGCGGTGCCGCGGCGCACCACGTCCTGCATCAGGCTGTCCATCAGATAGGCGTTCCGGGCGTCGATGACGCGCAGCGACTCGTCGCCCGCCCTGGTAGGCGTGAAGCGCGCAAGTACGTGGCCGTCGCTGTCGGTGATCTCGCTGACGACATAGGGCTCGACCCGGAATCCGCCGTTGGCGAACACGGCATAGGCCGACGCCATCTGCCAGGGCGTGACCGAGCCGGCGCCGAGCGCCATCGTCAGATAGGGCGGGTGGCGCGCGGCCTCGAAGCCGAAGCGGGTGATGTAGTCCTGCGCGTAGTGCGTCCCGATCGAACGCAGGATGCGGATGGACACCATGTTCTTGGATTTGGC
>DATCUL010000137.1:0-4057 GCA_036567405.1 Methyloversatilis sp.
CGTCACCCACCGTGCCCACCACTGTGTCCAGACGCGGGCGGTAGAGCGTCAGGCCGGTCCGGTCCATCAGCGAGGCATCGACTTCGCCTTCGAGTCGTGACAGATCGAGGTGGCGTACATTGATTTCACTGCGCTCGTTGATCGTTTCGAGCGTCAGCATGCCCTTCTCCACGGCTGCCTGCGCCACGGTCCAGCGCAGTTCCTGGGCGGTCTGGACATCCTTGCCGTTGATCGTCCGCACCAGTTCGCCTTCCTGTATGCCCGCCATCGCAGCCGGTGTGCCGGTCGCAGGAGCGGCCAGCAACGGACGCAGTTCTTCCATGCCGTAGATCAGCAGGCCCCAGTGAATGACGATGGCCAGCAGGAAATTGGCCGTTGGTCCGGCGGCAACGATGGCGAAGCGGCGGGAGACGGGCTGGCGGTTGAAGGCGCGATGCAGTTCGTGCGCGGCAACTTCGCCCTCCCGCTCGTCGAGCATCTTGACGTAGCCGCCCAGCGGAAAAAGCGCAAGCACCCATTCAGTGCTGTCCGGTCCGAAGCGCCTCAGCCAGACCGGGCGTCCGAAGCCGATCGAGAAACGCAGCACCTTGACGCCACACAGCCGCGCAATGCTGAAATGCCCGAGTTCATGGACCGTGATCAGGATGCCCAGTGCCAGCGCGAAAGCACCGACGTAATACAGCGGGCTCAAGTACGCGCCTCGACGATGCGGCCAGCCGTTGCCCGAGCCTGCGCGTCGGCGGCGAAGACTTCCTCGAGCGTGCCGGTCGGCGTATGCGGCAACGCATCCAGCGTTTCGGCAATCACGTCGGCGATGGCGCGGAAACCGAGCCGGCGCTCGAGGAATGCCGCTACAGCCACTTCGTTGGCGGCATTGAGTACGGCCGGCATGCCGCCGCCGGCCTGCAGTGCGTCGAACGCGAGTCGCAGGCAGGGAAAGCGGGCAAAGTCGGGGCGTTCGAATACCAGGTCGGCCGCCAGCGCAAGGTCGAGCGCGCTGACGCCGGATTCGATGCGTTCGGGCCAGGCCAGCGCGTGGGCGATAGGCGTGCGCATGTCCGGATTGCCCATCTGCGCGAGCACCGACCCATCGACGTACTCGACCATGGAATGCACGATGCTCTGCGGATGGATAACCACGTCGATGCGCTCAGCCGGTGTGTCGAACAGCCAGTGCGCCTCGATGACTTCGAGACCCTTGTTCATCATCGTCGCCGAATCGACCGAAATCTTGCGGCCCATATCCCAGTTCGGATGCGCACAGGCCTGTTCCGGCGTCACGTGATCGAGCGCGTCGAGCGGCGTGCAGCGGAACGGAACGCCGGACGCAGTCAGCAGGATGCGCCGTACCCCGGCGTTGCCCTGCGCCGGCATGCACTGGAAAACCGCGTTGTGTTCGCTGTCGATCGGCAACAGCGTGGCGCCGTGTGCGGCAACCTGCTGCATGAACACGCCGCCTGCCATGACCAGGCTTTCCTTGTTCGCCAGCAGGATGCGCTTGCCGGTCCGGGCGGCCGCCAGCGTCGGACGCAGGCCGGCGGCACCGACGATGGCCGCCATCACGGAGTCGACCTCGGGCAGTGCAGCGATCAGTTCGAGTGCTTCCGGGCCGTACAAGACTTCGGTCCGGACGCGACCCGCCAGCTTCGCCTGGAGCACGCTCGCAGACTGAGCGTCGGCCACGACGGCAATGCGCGGCGAGCAATTGATGCACTGCTCGGCAAGGCGGTCGATCTGTCGGTGTCCGGACAGCGCCACCACTTCAAAACGGTCGGGATGCCGGGTCACAACGTCCAGCGTGCTCACGCCGATGGAGCCGGTTGCGCCGAGGATGGTCAGTCTGCGCATCAGGTCTGCGCCCCGTGAAGAAGGTTGAGCAAGGCGAAGCCGATCAGCGGCAGCGTCGCGGTCAGGCTGTCCACCCGGTCCAGCACCCCGCCATGTCCGGGCAGCAACTGGCTGCTGTCCTTCATGCCGGCCTGACGCTTCATCATCGATTCGAACAGGTCGCCGACGATGCTGACGGCCGTCAGCAGCAGCAAGGTTGCCGACCAGAGCGCAGTGGGCAGTACGTATGCGCCGTCGAACAGCCAGGGCCGGATGGCGAAGCCATAGACCTGCACCGCCAGCGCTGCGCCGGCCGCGCCCTCCCAGGTCTTGCCCGGGCTGATGGTCGGCGCAAGCTTGTGGCGTCCGAATGCCTTGCCGGTGAAATAGGCGGCGATGTCGGCGATCCACACCACGGCCATCAGCAGCAGCAGCGTGAGCAGACCTTCGATCCGCAACTGGATCAGTGCCAGCGCAGGCGGGATCAGTACGATCGCGCCGGTCAGCATCAGCCAGCCTTTTCCGGGTCTGCGGCTACCGGACATCCAGAACGGTACGACGATCAGCCAGAATGCGATGGCGGTTCCATGCAGCGGCGACAGCAGGCTGGCGGCGTGTGCCGCCAGACCGTCCGCCGTGAAGCAGAGGCGTGCCGCCGCGGCGACCAGCAGGAAGGTGAGCACGCCGCTTGCCCGCGCGGCATTCGTGCCGAGGCCGCACAGCCGGCCCCACTCCCATCCGGCGAGACCAAGTATTCCGGCCACCAGCCAGGACCAGCCGGTCAGATCCAGTCCCGTCAGTGCGGCCGACAGGGCGAGCAGCAGTACGACTGCCGTGATGACCCTTTGCTTAAGCATGCCGGCCGACCGCGCCAAGTTCGGCTGCGGCTGCCGCCTGGACCTGCTCGCTGGTGCGTCCGAAACGGCGTTCGCGCTGCTGGAAGGACTCGATCGCGGTATCGATCGCGGCGCCGTTGAATTCCGGCCACAGGCTGTCGGTGAAATACAGTTCGGTGTAGGCCAACTGCCACAGCAGGAAGTTGCTGATGCGCTGTTCGCCGCCGGTGCGGATGAAAAGATCGGGTTCGGGCGCGTAGGCCATCGCCAGATGCTGCGCCAGATCGGCTTCGGCAAAGCCAGAACGCTGTCCTGGATGCGCCTGCAGCATGCGCTCGAAGGCCTGCATCATGTCCCAGCGGCCGCCGTAGTTCGCGGCAATCGTCAGATTCAGTCCGGAATTGCCGGCAGTCAGTGCTTCGCCGCTGCGGATCAGGTCTATCAGTCGCGGCTCGAAACGGGAGAGGTCGCCGACCACGCGCATACGGATGTTGTTTTCGTGCAGCCGGGCGACTTCCTCTTCCAGCGCGCGCACGAACAGCTGCATCAGGAAATTGACTTCCTCGGCCGGCCGGCGCCAGTTTTCGGAACTGAAGGCGAACAGCGTGAGGTAGCCCACGCCGCGCTCGGCGCAGCGCGACACCACCGCGCGCACCGCCTCGACGCCTTTGCGGTGTCCGGCGACACGCGGCATGAAGCGCCGACGGGCCCAGCGGCCGTTGCCGTCCATGATGATTGCAATGTGCCGCGGGACCGAAGACTGGCCCTTGTCACGCTGCTTGCTGGAACCGGAGGACAAGATGGGTGACCGGCCTCAGACCGCCATCAGGTCTTGTTCTTTTTGCGCAAGCAGTTTGTCGACCTCGGCGATGTAGCGATCGGTCAGCTTCTGCACTTCTTCCTGCGTACGGCGATCGTCGTCCTCGGAGATGGTCTTTGCCTTGACGGCTTCCTTCAGCGAGTTGTTGGCATCGCGGCGCAGGTTGCGCACGGCGACGCGGGCATTTTCGGCTTCGCCGCGCACGACCTTGATCAGCTCCTTGCGGCGCTCTTCGGTCAGCGCAGGCATCGGCACGCGCACGACGTCGCCCATCGCGGAAGGATTCAGGCCCAGATCGGAGTCGCGGATCGCCTTCTCGACGACCGACAGCATCTTCTTTTCCCAGGGCTGCACGCCGAGGGCGCGCGCGTCGATCAGCGTCACGTTGGCGACCTGCGACAGCGGCACCATGGAACCGTAGTAATCGACCTGAATGTGATCGAGGATGCCGGTGTGCGCACGGCCGGTGCGCACCTTGCCGAAGTCGGTCTTGAGCGACTCCAGCGTCTTCTGCATCTTCTGCTCGGTGGTTTTCTTCAACTCGGGGATCATGAAGCCGCCTCTTGTTGGAAGT
>DATCUL010000138.1:0-3372 GCA_036567405.1 Methyloversatilis sp.
CTTGACGCGCTACAGCACGCTCTGGCGCTGTCGCCCGGCCACCCCGACATGCTTTTTCACATGGCTCTCGCGCTGTCGCGGACCGGCGGCCGGGAGGAAGCCGAACGCATCCGCCTGCAACTTGTGCAGACCGATGCGGACCTGGCGTCCCGGCTGGATCGCGCCATCAGCTGTTCGGCTAGCTGCTAAACCTCGGTAAAGTCTCTAAACTCCGCCAGATACAAGAACTTAGACAGGCGGGGGTCGGAAGTGTCGTTTGCAAGAGTCTGTCTTTTATGCGCCATTGCGGGCAGCACGGCGTTTGCCGCCATCGGGTCACGCGCAGAAGAGAGCGCGGACGGGCCGCGCTTCGAGGTCCGCAGCTATGCGGTGAGTGGCGGCACCGTATTCAGGTCGTCGGAAATCGACGCCCTGCTCACGCCCTACACCGGCACCGAAGTGGGCTTCGCCCAGATCGAGGCTGCGCGCACGGCCCTGCAGTCCGCCTATCACGAGCGCGGTTTCGGTGCCGCTCAGGTCAGCATTCCGGAACAGGAACTGAGCAATGGCACGGTCACGCTCGAAGTACTGGAGCCGAAGCTGTCTGAACTGACGCTGCAGGGCGCCAGCCACCACGACAACGAGAACATCCGCCGCAGCCTGCCGGCGCTGGCCGAGGGCCGCATGCCCAACACGGAGGAGGTTGCCCGGCAACTCGCACTGGCCAACGAAAGTTCATCGAAGCAGACCGACGTGACCTTCAAGTCGGCGCGCAAGCCGGGCGAAATCGCGGCAGTCGTGTCGGTCGCAGACGAAAACCCGCTGCGCCGCTTCCTCACGGTCGACAACAGCGGTACGCCGGCTACCGGCACCCACCGCGTATCGGTCGGCCTGCAGCACGCCAATCTGTTCAACCGCGATCACGTCGGGACGCTGCAATACACGACGTCGATCGAGCATCCTTCCGACGTCACGATCTTCAGCGCGGCCTACCGCATTCCGCTGTACGAGAGCGGAAATTCGATCGATCTGGTCGCCGGCTATTCCAACGTCAGTTCGGGCCAGGTGCAGGTGCTGAATTCGACTGCCAGCGTGTCGGGCGCCGGCCGCATCTTCTCGGCGCGCTACAACTGGCATCTGGCACGCATCGGAGAGCTTTCACAGCGCATCAGCCTGGTGGCCGACTACCGCGATTTCGACAGCAGTTTCCGGCTCGACAACGTGCCCGGCAATCAGGTGCCGCGCATCATCACGCATCCGGTCAGCCTGTCGTGGAGCGGCAACTGGCGCAACGACGCGCGCGAAGCGGGCTTGAATCTGAGCATCGCGCGCAATATCCCGGGCGGCGAATACGGCCGCGACGCCGATTTCAATGCGTCGCGCAAAGGCGCCAGCGAACGTTTCGTCGTGGTCCGTGCGGGAGCGTCCTGGTTCCAGCTGCTGCCGCAGGACTGGCGCGTCCGGCTGCAGGCGCAGGCGCAATACACCGACGACCGGCTGGTGTCCGGCGAGCAGTTCGGCATCGGCGGCGCCGATTCGGTACGCGGGCTGCGCGAGCGCGTGCTGGCGGACGACCGTGGCTGGCGGGCCGGTGCCGACCTGGATACACCGGCCTGGACACAGGAGAACTGGGTCATGCGGGGCGTGCTGTTCAGCGACATCGCCCGCCTGTACCGGGTGGACGCACTGGCCAGCGAACCCTCTCGAACCGGGGTGTTTTCTGCCGGAATCGGGCTGCGCGTCAACTATTCCACGTGGCTCTCGGGCCGGATCGACTACGCTCAACTCATTGACGGAACGGGCAAGTACGAGTCCGGAAGTCATCGCATGCACGCTTCGTTCAGCCTGAATTTCTGATCGCTGCGCGTCGGCAACCGGTTTGACCCGGCATTTCCGCCGGGCCGGAAACATTCGATGTATCACCGCCATGCCCCCGAGCCGTCCCGGGGGCGACGAACAATGCACTGCAGCACCGTCGCCTGAACCGCCCGATCAGGGTCATGCCCAACCGGTTCACGGCCTGACGCAGAAGAACTTGAGGCCAAAATGAACAAGGGTCGATACAGACTGGTGTTTTCCGAAGAACGCGGCTGCTACGTGCCGGTTTCCGAGGAAACGAGCTCCCGCGGCAAGGGTCGCGGTGCGCGCGCATTGCGCCGTCTGGTTGCGGCGATGGCCACCGCACTCCCCGGGCTGGCGATCGCCAATCCGGCCGGCCAGCAGGTCATCAGCGGCCAGGTCGGCCTGCAGACCCAGGGCAGTACGCTGAACATCACGGCCAGCGACCGCGCCATCATCAACTGGAAGCAGTTCTCCATCCAGCCGGGCGAAACCACCCGCTTCATCCAGCCGAATTCGACCGCTACCGTACTCAATCGCGTCGTCGGCCAAGACCCATCGAAAATTCTCGGCAATCTGGTGGCCAACGGCCGGGTGTTCCTGATCAACCCCAACGGCGTGCTCTTCGGTGCCGGTGCGAAGGTCGACACTGCCGGACTGGTGGCGTCGACACTGAACATCAGGAACGAGGACTTTCTGGCCGGACGGATGAAGTTCGACGCCGACGGCACGGCCGGCAAGCTACGCAACGAGGGCTCGCTGAAAACCACCGGCGGCCCGCTGATCCTGATCGCGACCGATGTCGAGAACACCGGCCTGATCACGGCGGAAAACGGCGACATCGTGCTGGCCGCCGGCCGCAGCGTGGAGATCGCCGATCCGCATCAGCCGGCGCTGCGCGTGAAGATCGAAGCGGGTGGCGAGGCGATCAACCTCGGCCAGCTGATCGCGCGCGGCGGCAACGTCGGCATGTTCGGCGCGGCACTGACGCAGGCCGGCAAGATCAGTGCGACCGGCGCGCAGCGCACTGCGGACGGCCGCATCGTGCTGCGCGGTTCGAAGTCGGTCACGCTGACCGCCCAGTCGGAAACCATCGCGCAGACCGCCGACGGTGCGGGCGGCAGGATCGAGGTCAGCGCACCCGAGGTGAAGGTCGAAGCCGGCGCGCTGGTGGACGCCAGCGGCACGCAGGGCGGCCGCATCGAAATCGCTGCGGAACAGCGTGCGAGCGTGGAGGGCACACTGCGTGCCACCGGGCATATGCCCGCGGCACCGTCAGCCACGACCGATCTCGAACTGCCGGTCACGTCGTCGGGCCCGACAACGACGCCCGCCACCGCCGGTCGGGGCGGCGACATCGTCGTCACTGCGGAGACGGTCGTCCTGTCAGGTCCGGCCACACTCAACGCATCGGGCGACACCGGCGGCGGTTCGGTGCTGGTCGGCGGCGACTGGCAGGGCAGCAATCCGTCGGTCCGCAACGCACAGGTCAGCTGGATCGGCAACGGCGTCAGCCTGCTGGCGGATGCGCTGCTCCAGGGTAACGGCGGCAAG
>DATCUL010000139.1:0-2209 GCA_036567405.1 Methyloversatilis sp.
CGTGTGGTGCGCCGCATGTCCGCCGTAGGCACCGGCTTCCGGCTCGAAGGGCGCGTCGGTCTCGCTCACCGCCAGTCCGAGGCCCGCCAGCATCTGCGCCAGAACATGGTCGGCGGCCAGGCGCAACAGGTCGCGCCGCACCTCGACCGCGACATGGCGGTTGCCCAGGTGGTAGGCGGCGCGCGCGATCAGCAGCGGGTCGTCGCTGCGCGCCTCGATCACGCGCTCGGACGCCGATGCGACGCGCACCACGCGGCCGTCGCTGCCGGCCAGCAGGTCGCCGCCGCGCAGTATCGTGCCGCGCGCCAGGAACAGCCCGACCTCCTCGCCCGAGTCGAGCCGCGTGCGCAGCCGGCACTTGCCGCGCAGTTCGAAGCTCATGGTCAGCGTTTCGGTCGGTACGGCGTCGGCCGGTGCGAAGGTTTCTATCAGGAGCATGGCGTCGGTGGCCGCGGATCGCGCGATCCGCGGCGGAGCATCAGAACAGGAAATAACGCTGCGCCATGGGCAGCACGGCGGCCGGTTCGCACACCAGCAGTTCGCCGTCAGCGCGCACCGCATAGGTTTCCGGATCGACGTCGATGTGCGGCTGCCAGCCGTTGAGCACCATGTCGGACTTGCGGAGGGCGCGCGTGTTGCGTACCGGCTCCAGTCGCTTGTGCAGGCCCAGCGCGGCGACCTTGGGGTTGTCCAGCGCGGCCTGCGACACGAAGGTGAGCGAGGTTTTCAGGCCGCCGCCATGGCTGCCGAACATCGGCCGGTAATGCACCGGCTGCGGCGTCGGGATCGACGCGTTCGGGTCGCCCATCGCCGCGGCGGCGATCATGCCGCCCTTCAGGATCAGACTGGGCTTGACGCCGAAGAAGGCGGGCCGCCACAGCACCAGGTCGGCCAGCTTGCCCGGTTCGATCGAGCCGACGACGTGTGCGATGCCATGCGTGATCGCCGGGTTGATCGTGTATTTGGCGATGTAGCGGCGCACGCGGAAGTTGTCGGCCGGCACCGCCCGGCGCGACGGGTCGGCCAGCACGCCGCGCTGCACCTTCATCTTGTGCGCCGCCTGCCAGGTGCGGATGATCACCTCGCCGACCCGGCCCATGGCCTGCGAGTCGGACGACATCATGCTGAAGGCGCCGAGGTCGTGCAGGATGTCCTCGGCGGCGATCGTCTCGCGCCGGATGCGGCTTTCGGCGAATGCCACGTCCTCGGCGATCGCCGCGTCAAGGTGGTGGCAAACCATCAGCATGTCCAGATGCTCGTCGATGGTGTTGACGGTGTACGGCATGGTCGGGTTGGTCGACGACGGCAGCACGTTGGGCAGGCCGGCGGCGCGCAGGATGTCGGGTGCGTGCCCGCCACCGGCCCCTTCGGTGTGGAAGGTGTGGATGGTGCGCCCCTTGAACGCGTCGAGCGTCGTTTCGACGAAGCCCGATTCGTTCAGCGTGTCGGTGTGGATGGCGACCTGTACGTCCATTTCGTCGGCCACCGACAGGCAGGTGTCGATCGCGGCTGGCGTGGTGCCCCAGTCCTCGTGCAGCTTGAGTCCGATCGCGCCGGCCTCGACCTGTTCGCGCAGCGGGCCACGCTGCGAGGCGTTGCCCTTTCCGAGAAAGCCGAGGTTCATCGGAAAGGCGTCGGCCGCCGACAGCATGGCGTGCATGTGCCAGGGACCCGGCGTGCAGGTGGTGGCGAAGGTACCGGTGGCCGGCCCGGTGCCGCCGCCTATCATCGTGGTGACGCCGGACATCAGCGCCTCCTCGATCTGCTGCGGACAGATGAAGTGGATGTGGCTGTCGATGCCGCCGGCGGTGACGATCATGCCCTCGCCGGCGATGATTTCGGTGCCCGGCCCGATGACTATGGTCACACCGGGCTGGATGTCCGGATTGCCGGCCTTGCCGATGGCCGCGATGAAGCCGTTCTTCAGGCCGATGTCGGCCTTGACGATGCCCCAGTGGTCGACGATCAGTGCGTTGGTGATCACGGTGTCCATCACCTCGGCGCTCATGCGCTGGCTCTGGCCCATGCCGTCGCGGATCACCTTGCCGCCGCCGAACTTCACCTCCTCGCCGTAGACCGTGTAGTCGCGCTCGACCTCGATCCACAGCTCGGTGTCGGCCAGACGCACCCGGTCACCGGTGGTGGGACCGAACATTTCGGCATAGGCCTGCCGGCTGATGCGCGTGCTCATGGCCGGTCAGCGGCGGCC
>DATCUL010000140.1:0-3949 GCA_036567405.1 Methyloversatilis sp.
CGCTTGAGTCCGTAGCTGTAGCCGAAATTGATCAGTCCGTAGGCGCACAGCAGGTAGAGCAGCGTCTTGCCGACCAGGTAGGCCAGCAGCAGCGACGCCACGGAGCAGGCGGCCATCAGAACGATGGCGACCGACGGCGACAGCGTGCCGGCCGCCAGTGGCCGCAGACGCTTGACCGGATGCCGGCGGTCCTGGGCGATGTCGCGCAGGTCGTTCAGTGCGTAGACCGCGCTCGACATCAGGCAGAAGGCGGCGAACGCCAGCAGCGACGCATGGACGTTTTCCGCGCTGTGCCAGGCATGGCCGAACAGCAGGCCGAAGAACACGAAACCGTTCTTCACCCACTGTTTCGGACGCATCAGCTGCAGCGCGGCGGCAATCACCGGAAGTACCTCTCCTCGAAATAGCAGCCGCAGTCGGGCAGCCAGCGCGGAATCGCGTACCAGAGCGCGCGCGCCGGCACGAGCACGCCCTCGCGATAGGCGGCGTAGTCGAAACCATGACCATGCACGCGCCAGAAGGTTGCGCCGCGCACCTCGACCGTATCGACCCGCACCTCGCGGAAATAGGGCGTGTAGTCGGCAAGGTCGGGCGGTTCCTTGGTGAAGATCAGGATGTCGCGCCCGGCCAGCGTGCGGAAGTCGGTCAGGATGTCGTCGTGGCGCGCATGGCTCGAGGCCGGGCCGAACACCGGCCAGTAGCGGCGGTGGTTGTAGCCCATCGTGACCGAGGGCGAGTAGCCGTCGGTCATCAGTTCATAGCGCGATGCGTCGTCGCCGAGCGCGGCGATCACCTCGGCCGGCTTCACCGTCTGCACCACGCTGGCGTACTTGCGTCCGCCCAGCGGCCTGGCCCATATCTCGACCGGCAGACTGGCCACCACCAGAACCAGCACGACGTGCGCCACCGCCAGACCGGCCGCGATGCGCACCGCGCGACGGAGCGTCTGCTCGGGCACGGCGCGGGCATACAGCAGGAAGGCCAGCGGCACGAAGGAGAACACCCAGTGCAGGCCGATGTTCTTGACCAGCGACAGCAGGCCGAACACCGCCAGCGGCACGACGACCAGCCAGGGCAGTGCAGCCTGGCGCATCCAGATCGACGGCCGACGGACCAGCGTCCACGCCACCATCGGCGTCAGCACCCACAGCATCATCGCCAGATAGAGCAGCGGCGTCTGCCAGCCCAGGTGCGCCTTGCCGTGCCGGTTGAACACATTGAACATCACGTTCGCCCAGCAGTGCTGGCTGTTCCACCAGGCGTTGTACAGTCCGGCCGGCAACGCGCACAGCACCAGAAGCCCGAGCGCCTTCCATTTCCATGCCGCCGGCCGCCAGGCGGCCCAGCCGATGTAGCCCAGACCGAGCAGCACCGCGAAATATTTCGACAGGAAGGCGCCGCCGAGCAGCAGTCCGCTCAGCGCGAATGCCCACATCGCGCGCGTGCGCACCGCATGCAGGAACAGCAGCGCCGAGGCGACGCTGAAATACACCAGAGGAATGTCGGTGGTGATCAGCACGTCGAGCACGCTGGCCGGTGCGACCAGCGTCAGCGACGCCACGCCCCAGCGGGTGGCCGGTGCATCGTCGCGCAGGAAGGCGAGCAGCATGAAGGACAGCAGCGCCGGCTGAAGGATGGCCGGCAGGCGCAGCCACCACTCCGCTTCGGACACCCGTATCAGCGCCGCCAGCCACCAGCCTACCATCGGCGGGTGGTCGTAGAAGCCGCCAGCCGGGATCTTGCCCCACCAGTAGAAATAGGCCTCGTCACCGGTGAAGGGAAGCACGACACCAAGCCAGCCGCGGAAGGCCAGCGTCAGCAGCAGCGCCACCAAATAGAAACGGCGCCAGCTGCTCGCCGACGCCGTCGCGATGGACCTGGTCACAGGTCGGTCAGTCGCGGTCAGCCAGCGCCCGACGGCGCGCACGCACGGCTTCGGCCAGCGTGTCGAGCAGTTCGACGCTCTTGTCCCAGCCCAGGCAGGCATCGGTGATGCTCATGCCGTACTCAGGCGCCTTGCCGGCGACCAGATCCTGCCGCCCTTCCTTCAGGTGCGACTCGACCATGACGCCGAAGATGCGGTCCTCGCCACAGGCCATCTGGGCCGCGACGTCGCGCGCCACGTCCATCTGCAGCGCGCACTGCTTGCGGCTGTTGGCGTGCGAGAAGTCGATCATCACCTTGGCCGGTACACCTGCGGCGGCCAGCTCGCGACACACCTTCTCGACCGCCTCGGCGTCGTAGTTCGGCTCCTTGCCACCGCGCAGGATGACGTGGCAGTCCTCGTTGCCGGCCGTCGACACGATGGCCGAATGACCCGCCTTGGTCACCGACAGGAACACGTGCGGCGCCTGCGCCGACTTGATCGCGTCCGAGGCGATGCGCACATTGCCGTCTGTGCCATTCTTGAAGCCGACCGGGCAGGACAGGCCGGATGCCAGTTCACGATGCACCTGGCTTTCGGTGGTGCGTGCGCCGATCGCGCCCCAGGCCACCAGATCGGCCGTGTACTGCGGCGTGATGGTGTCGAGGAATTCGGTACCGGCCGGCAGCCCCATCTCGTTGACCTCGAGCAGGATGCGGCGAGCCAGACGAAGGCCGTCATTGATCTTGAAGCTGTTGTCCAGATGGGGATCGTTGATCAGGCCCTTCCAGCCCACGGTGGTGCGCGGCTTCTCGAAGTAGACGCGCATCACGATCTCCAGCTCACCGGACAGACGCTCGCGCTGCGCCTTCAGCAGCTTCGCGTATTCCATGCCGGCCTCGTAGTCATGGATCGAGCACGGCCCGATGATGACCAGCAGGCGGTCGTCGGCACCACGCAGGATGCGGTGGATCGCCTGGCGCGACGCGAACGTGGTCTGCGAGGCCACATCGCTGGCCGGCAGCTCGCGCAGCACGTGCGAGGGCGGGAGAAGTTCGCGGATTTCCTTGATACGGACGTCGTCGGTGATCATTTGCATGGGAGCGTTCATGGCCTTCGGTTTCCGGTGCCGCGCAGGCAGCGCGGCCGGTTCAAAGACCGCAATTCTAACCCGGCACGCGGATTCCTTCCTTCATCGGAATCCGGGAAGGTGCTGCGGGGTGCCGACCGAGCGGTTTTGCGGCCAAGGATCCGGCCGGCCGTACCGGCTCAGGCGGTGCCGCCGACCGTCAGTCCGTCGATGCGCAAGGTCGGCTGACCGACACCGACCGGCACGCTCTGGCCTTCCTTGCCGCAGGTGCCGACACCGCTGTCGAGCGCCATGTCGTTGCCTATCATCGACACCCGGGTCAACGCGTCCGGCCCGTTGCCGATCAGCGTCGCGCCCTTGATCGGATAGGTCACGCGACCGTTTTCGATCATGTACACCTCGGCGCCCGAGAACACGAACTTGCCGCTCGTGATATCGACCTGACCGCCGCCGAAATTCACCGCGTACAGACCCTTCTTGACCGAACGGATGATTTCTTCCGGCGCGCAGCTTCCATTGAGCATGTAGGTGTTGGTCATGCGCGGCATCGGCAGGTGGGCGAAGCTCTCGCGCCGGCCGTTGCCGGTCGGTGCCACGCCCATCAGGCGCGCGTTCATGCTGTCCTGCATGTAGCCGGTCAGGATGCCGTCCTCGATCAGCGTGGTGCAGCGGGTCGGGTTGCCTTCGTCGTCGACGGTCAGCGAACCGCGGCGGTTCGGCAACGTGCCGTCGTCGACCACGGTGACACCGCGCGACGCGACCTGCTGGCCGATGCGCCCGGCAAAGGCCGAACTGCCCTTGCGGTTGAAGTCGCCCTCCAGCCCGTGGCCGATCGCCTCGTGCAGCAGGATGCCGGGCCAGCCCGGACCGAGCACCACGCTCATCGTGCCGGCCGGCGCCGGCCGCGCATCGAGGTTGACGCGCGCCTGATGCACCGCACGCGCGGCATAGTCGCGCAGCACCTCGTCGGTGAAATAGCCGTAGTCGAAGCGGCC
>DATCUL010000141.1:0-15105 GCA_036567405.1 Methyloversatilis sp.
GGTTTCGAGCGCTTCGACGGCGTCCCCGCGGTAAGGGTGGACCGAGCACACCCATTCGAAGTGGTCCGGATTGCTGCGCGCGACGGCGCGTGCGCAGCGGTCCGGTACGTGAAAGGCCGTGTGTTCCGGCTGCGCGCGCCCGTTTTCGTCATAACTGCGTTCGAAGGCGAACAGCATCAGCTTGAAGCCGGCCGGCAGGACTTCGACCAGATTGTGCAGGCGGTCGACATAGCTGTCATCGACGTGGCCGGGATTCTTGTGTGCGCAGCCCGCGTTCAGGTAGAACAGGCGCTGCACATACTCGGCCGGATGCAGCGGGCTGAGCATGCGGTCCGTCATTTCGATGCCGCGTCCGGAATCGCCGGTGCCGGCCAGATGAACGTGTACGTCGCGCAGCAGCGTGGTGTCGAGTCCGTCGAACGCCTGCGTCACCAGTTCGTGGTTCGCCAGATCCGGTGGCAGCGCAGCCAGACAGGGATTCATCAGCCGGTTGCGCGCCAGCGCATTCAGTGTCCAGCCGAGTGCGCCGCCGGCACCCAGCGTGAGCCCGGCGCGCAGCAGCCGGCGTCGCCCGGCGTCCATGTCAGACACCCTCTGCCATGGACTTCAGGCTCACGTAGTCGATCTTGCCGGTGCCCAGCAGCGGCAGTGCGTCGAGCACGACGAGCTTGCGAGGAACGGCGATTTCGGGCGCACCTTGTTCACGCGCCGTCGCCTGCAGCCTTTCCCGGGTCAGCGCCGTGTCGGTCGTGAACAGCACGATGGTTTCGCCGCGTGCGGCGTCGGCCTGCGTCGAGGCGGCATGCTGTGCGCCGGTACTGGCGGCGGAGGCGATCTTCTCGACCACCTCCAGCGAAATCATCTCTCCGGCCACCTTGGCGAAGCGCTTGACCCGGCCGACGATGCGCACGAAGCCGTCGTCGTCGAACTCGACCACGTCGCCGGTGTTGTACCAGCCTTCGCCGGCGTCGGACTGCGGTGTTTCGAGCACGCCGGGCCGGTCCCACTTCAGGTAGCCGCTCATCAGGTTCGGCCCGGTGACGTGCAGCACGCCGCCGCGCTCGATGCCGGCGACCGGCATCAGCTTCGCGTGCAGCCCGGGCAGCAGCTGGCCGACGGTGCCCGAGCGGAACGCCATCGGCGTATTCACGGCCAGCACCGGCGCCGTCTCGGTCGCGCCATAGCCTTCGAAGATGCGCACGCCGAATTTCTCGAACCACAGCGCGCGTACCGGTTCGGCCAGCTTTTCGGCGCCGGCGATGACGTAGCGCAAACGGTAGAAGTCATAGGGGTGGGCGAATTTCGCGTAGTTGCCGAGGAAGGTGCTGGTACCCAGCAGCACCGTGCAGTTGCGGTCGTACGCCAGTTCCGGAATGACGCGGTAATGCAGCGGCGACGGATAGAGGAACAGGTTGGCGCCGGTGAGTACCGGCAGCAGGCCCCCGGCGGTCAGTCCGAAGGAATGGAACAGCGGCAGCGCGTTCAGTATCTTGTCATCGACCGAAAAGTCGATCACTGCGCGGATCTGCGCGATATTGGCCAGCAGCGCACGGTGCGACAGCACCACGCCCTTGGGCTTGCCTTCGGAACCCGACGTGAACAGCACCACGGCCGGCGCTTCCGGCGATACCTTGAGGGCCGCCAGACGCGGTGCGCGCATCGCCCACAGCACGAGCCACAGCTTGTCGCCCGGCGAGATGGCCTCGCGCAGGTCCTCAAGGTAGCGCAGGTCGACGCCGCGCAGTGCCGCCAGCTTGTCGCCCAGCCTGGCCTGTTCGACGAAGGCGCGCGAGGTCACGATGACGCGCAGCTGTGCCGCGGTGCACGCGGCCTGCATGCCGTCGGTACCGGCCGTGTAGTTGAGCATGGCCGGCACGCGTCCGTGTGCAGTCAGACCGAACACCAGGCCAAGCGTCGGAGCGACATTGGGCAGCAGCACGCCGACGCGTTCGTCGGGCAGCGTGATGCGGGCGACGATGCGGCCGAGCGCGTGCGCCATCTTCAGCAGATCGCCATAGGAATACTCGATCTGCTTCATGTCCTCGACCAGACGGCGCGAGCGGCCGTGGATCTCGGCGGCGTCGCACAGCGCGCCGAACAGCGTCTGCTGCGGCCGCGAGGCGAAGATCATTTCCTGCATCAGCCGACGCATCGCCTCGCCGGCCCGGCGCCGCCGTTCCTTTGCGCTCGGCGCGTCGGGCATTTCGATCCTTGTCGTCGGCAGCACGGTGATCGTGATCTGTGGAAACAGCGACTTCGGGTAACGGCCTGACACGCGCGAAAAGTAGCTGCGCGACGCGCCGTCCAGCCGCACCGGCAGCACGGTGGCACCGGTCTTTGCAGCGACGAAGGCCGGGCCGTCGTACACCTTCATCAGGCTGCCAGTGGTGGTGATGCGTCCTTCCGGAAAGATGACCACCGGCCGGCCCGACTCGAGCAGGCGGATCACCTTTTTCATCGCCATCGGGCTGGTCGGATCGACCGCGAGGTAATCGACCATCGACAGCAGCAGCCGGAAGAACGGGTTGCGCGCGATGCCGGTGTGCACGACGAACACCGGGTCGATGGGCAGGAACAGCCCGAGCAGCAGGCCATCCAGGAAGGACTCGTGGTTGGCGACCACGAGCAGCCGTTCATGGCGACCGGGCAGCGACGCCGGTGGCCGGATGCGGAACAGGCCGCGGCAGGCGAGGGCAAGGACGGGACGCAACAGGGTACGCAGCAAGGGACGCAACATCAGGTGCTCCGGGGTTACAGGAGAAGTTCTGCGGCAGGCGGATGGCCGAGAAAGGCGGCCGGGCTGGCGCTGGCGCCATATGCGCCGGACTGGCGGACGACCAGCAGGTCGCCCGGCTGTGCGCGCGGCATGACGAGGTCGCGCGCCAGCACGTCGAACGGCGCGCACAGCGGTCCGGCGATGCTGACGCATTCGCGGTCATCGGCCGGCGTGCGCTGGACCAGCTGCATCGGCAGGTTGGCTGGCTGCGCGCGGTCCGGCTGCAGCGTGGCGTGCAGGTGATGGTGGGTGCCGCCATCGACCACCAGCCAGACGCGTTCGCGCACCGTTTTGCGCTCCACGATGCTGCAGACGTAGATGCCGGCTTCGCCGACCAGGTAGCGGCCGGGTTCGAGCGCGATGCGTCCGTCGGGGTGGAGGGCGCGCAGGCTTTCGTCCAGCGCATGCAGGTGGCAGCCGACCGACGCGATGTCGAGTGCCGCTTCGCCCTCGACGACCGGAATGCCGAAGCCGCCCCCGAGATTGAGCCAGGGAAGCGCCAGCCCGGCGGTTTCCGTCGTCTGCAGCGCATGCGCGGTGCAGTGCGCGTGCAGCGCATTGATCGTGTCGGCCTGCAGCATGCGCGACGCGCAGTGGTAGTGCAGGCCGCCGAATTCGAGCTGCCGTGCGCGCAATGCCTGCAGTGCGGCCGAAATCTGCTGGCAGTCGATGCCGAACACGCTGTCGCCATTCATGCGCACCCGGGTGCCGGCGACCGGAAAATCGGGATTGATGCGCAGCGCGACACGCGCGGCTCTGCCCTCGCGTTCGGCGGCGTCGGCGATGCGCGCGATTTCGCCGGCCGACTCGGCGCAGATGCGTACGCCAGTGCGCACGGCCAGCGCAAGCGCGGCATCGGTCTTGCCAGGGCCGGTGAGTCCCAGCTGCGTGCCGGTGAAGCCGACCGACAGCGCGCGCTCGATCTCGCCGATCGAACTGACGTCTGCGCCGTCCACCCAGGTGCGCATGCGTTCAAGCAGTGCCGGCAGCGGATTGGCCTTGATGGCGTAACAGAGCAGCGTGCGAGTCGGCAGCACCGACCGCAGGTCGCGGATGCGCCGGCATACCGCTTCGCCGTCCAGCGCGAAAAACGGCGTTGCACCGGCGCGCTGCGCCAGATCCTCGATGTCGTGGCCGCCGAAGTACGCAGCTTCGCGGACGTTCACCGGTGCGCCTCCAGATAGTCGATCACGCTCTGCAGGTGCTCTATCAGCGAGGCGGCGCGCAGCCGGAAATGGATTTCCCGCCCGTGCCTGGCACGTTCGAGCACGCCGGCCTCGCACAGCAGCTTCAAATGATGGGATACGGTGGGCCGGCTCAGCGTCGAGGCCTGCGCGATCTGCGTGACGTTGAGCTGCTCGCCCGGTTCGAACGAAAGCAGGATGCGCTGCCGCTCTTCGTCGCCCAGTGCCGCGAAAAGCCGCGACAGGTGCAGCCATGCGGCCGGGATGCGCGAGGCGTAGTCGTTTTTCATGTCGAAAAATATCGACTAATTTTTCCTGAAGGTCAAGAGTGACGAGCCTTGCGGCGCAACATTCGACACACTTGCTCCATCTCCGGAGCGAATTGACTCAGGGTGTAAGCCTATGTATCATCGCGGACTTTGCGCGCGTCCCCCTGTGTTTTTCGGGTGTCGCCGCAGTGCAGATACTGGCATCGCGCAGGCAGCGGCGATCAGACAGGTTCACCGAGGGTCCGGAAGGTTGTTGCATGCTGAAGGCGACCATGCTTCAACTGGCTTTCGTTCTCGTCGTCGCAGGCATCGGCCTGATGGCAGGCGGGCCGATGGCGGGGGTGTCGGTGATGCTGGGTGGGGTGAGTTACCTCCTTCCATCCCTGTTTTTTGCAATGCGCCTGAACCGGCTAACGCGTCGCGTGATGGCGTCCGGCGTGTCTTATCCGCTTGAATTCTTACTCGGCGAGGCGATCAAGATCGTCTCGACGATCGGGCTGCTGGCGCTGTGCCACTACCTCGTTCCGGGCCTCGTGTGGGGCTGGTTCCTAGGAGGTCTGGCTGCCGCCCTGCAGGCAGGTTTTTTTGCTTTCTTGTTCAAACACTGACATGTCATCTGGAACCGAACTGAGCCACGGCCCGACAGCGGGCGAGTACATCGCCCACCACCTGACCTTCCTGAACAATTCCGGCGAGAAGCAGGCTGACCTGATCAACTGGGGTCTGGTCAATCTCGACAGCCTGTTCTACTCGGTGACGCTGGGTCTCGTCGTGCTGTTTTTCCTGTACCGCGCTGCCGCCAAGGCGTCGTCGGGTGTTCCGGGCCGTTTCCAGGCCGCTGTGGAAATCCTTGTTGAAATGGTGTCGGATCAGGCCAAGGGCATGATCCACAGCGAGGAGTCGCGCAAGTATGTTGCGCCGCTCGCGCTGACCGTGTTCCTGTGGATCTTCCTGATGAACGCGATGGACCTGCTGCCGCTCGACCTGCTGCCGCGTATCTGGGAAGGCATTTACGTCGCCGCCGGTCATGATGCACATCACGCCTACATGCGCGTGGTGCCGACCGCCGACATCAACGCCACCATGGGCATGTCGGTCGCGGTACTGCTGCTGTGCCTCTACTACAACGTGAAGATCAAGGGTGCGGGCGGCTGGTTCCACGAGCTGATTTCCGCACCGTTCGGCGACAACATCCTGCTGGCGCCTTTCAACTTCGCGATGAACATCATCGAATTCCTCGCCAAGACCGTGTCGCATGGCATGCGACTGTTCGGCAACATGTTTGCCGGCGAACTGATCTTCATGCTGATCGCGCTGATGGGCGGTGCCTGGACGGGTGTCAACCTGCCGAGCATCCTGCTGGCCACGGGTCACTATGTCGCAGGGTTGTCCTGGGCGATCTTCCACATTCTGGTCATCACCCTCCAGGCCTTCATCTTCATGATGCTGACGCTCGTCTATATCGGGCAGGCTCACGAAGGCCATTGATCTGTTGTTGTTCCGATTGTTGTTGTCTTTTTATTTTTATATCTAAGGAGCTGTTATGGAACTGGGATTCGTTGCGATCGCCTGTGGTCTGATCATCGGCCTGGGTGCTGCGGGCGCGTGTATCGGTATCGCCCTGATGGGTGGCAAGTACCTCGAAGCGTCGGCGCGTCAGCCTGAGCTGATGAACGCCCTTCAAGTCAAGATGTTCCTGCTGGCCGGCCTGATCGACGCTGCGTTCATTATCGGTACCGGTATTGCGCTCTGGTTCGCCACGTCGACCTTCCTGAAGTAAGACAGGCAACCGCCCCAACACCGACTCATTGAAGGGAAAGTTGCCGTGAATCTGAACGCAACGCTCATCATCCAGCTCGTGGTGTTCCTGTCGTTTGTGTGGTTTACGAAGAGCTTCGTATGGCCGCCCATCGTCAAGGCACTCGACGAGCGCGCGAAAAAGGTTGCTGACGGGCTGGCCGCTGCAGACAAGGCAAAGTCCGATCTGGCCAACGCCGAAAAGAGGTCGATCGAGGAATTGCGCGCTGCGCGCGAATCCGCGGCCGAACTCCGCGCCGGCGCCGAGAAGCAGGCCGCCAAGCTGATCGAGGATGCGCGCGCTGAAGCGAGTCGCGTCATCGCGGCAGCACGCGAAGCAGCAACGGCGGAAGCCGGCGCTGCAGCCCAGAAGGCGAAGGACGCCCTGCGGGACCAGGTCGCTGCACTCGCGGTTGCAGGTGCCGAGCGCATCCTGCGTCGTGAAATCAATGCCCAGGTGCACTCGGATCTGCTCGCCAACCTGAAACAGGAATTGAGCTGACACCATGGCAGAGAACGTCACCATCGCGCGACCCTATGCCGAAGCTGCATTCCAGCTGGCCAAGGAAGCCGGTACGCTGGCTGCCTGGGCTGACGCTCTGGGTTTCATGGCTGCCGCGGCGGCCGATTCCGACGTCAGACAGCTGCTGTCCGATCCGACCCGTACTTCCGTCGATCGCGGTTTCCTCTTCCTGGCTTCCGTGCCCGGCGAGCTGACCGACGAGCAACGCAGTTTCGTGCGCGTGCTTGCTCAGAACAACCGACTGACGCTGCTGCCGGAAGTCGCTGACCTGTTCATCGAGCTCAAGAACGACCACGAGCGCAATGCTGTTGCTCACATCAGTTCCGCCTTCCCGATGGACGATGCGACTGTCTCGCGCCTGCTGGCTGATCTTCAGCCCCGTTTCGGCCGTCACCTGGAAGCCCGGGTCAGTATCGATCCGGAGTTGATCGGCGGCGTAAAGGTTGCGGTCGGTGACGAAGTGATCGACGCGTCGGTCCGCGGCAAGCTCGCCGCCATGGCCACCGCGCTACAGAACTAGGAGTTTTTTGATGAACCTCAATCCGTCTGAAATCAGCGACCTGATCAAGAGCCGGATCCAGAACCTGCACCTGGGTGCGCAGGCGCGTACCGAAGGCACCGTCGTTTCGGTGACCGACGGCATCGTGCGCGTGCACGGCCTGGACGACGTCCAGCAGGGCGAAATGCTGGAATTCGAAGGCAACACGTTTGGTCTGGCGCTTAACCTCGAGCGCGACTCTGTCGGCGCCGTGGTGCTGGGTGACTACGAACACATTTCCGAAGGCCAGACCGTCAAGTGCACGGGCCGCATTCTCGAAGTTCCGGTCGGCCCCGAGCTGATCGGTCGCGTCGTGAATTCGCTCGGCCAGCCGATCGACGGCAAGGGTCCGATCAACGCCAAGCTGACCGACAAGGTGGAAAAAGTCGCGCCGGGCGTGATCGCACGTCAGTCGGTTTCGCAGCCGGTGCAGACCGGCCTGAAGTCGATCGACTCGATGGTGCCGGTCGGCCGCGGTCAGCGCGAGCTGATCATCGGTGACCGTCAGACCGGCAAGACCGCGGTCGCTGTCGACGCCATCATCAACCAGAAGGGTCAGAACATGACCTGCATCTACGTGGCGGTCGGCCAGAAGGCCTCGACCATCGCCAACGTGGTGCGCAAGCTGGAAGAGTACGGCGCGATGGCCTACACGATCGTCGTGGCCGCCTCCGCATCCGACTCCGCTGCGATGCAGTTCCTCGCACCGTACGCCGGCTGCACGATGGGCGAATACTTCCGCGATCGCGGCGAAGATGCGCTGATCGTCTATGACGACTTGTCGAAGCAGGCCGTTGCCTACCGCCAGATCTCGCTGCTGCTGCGCCGTCCGCCGGGTCGTGAAGCCTACCCGGGTGACGTGTTCTACCTGCACAGCCGTCTGCTGGAGCGCGCAGCCCGCGTCAATACGGACTACGTCGAGAAGTTCACCAACGGTGAAGTCAAGGGCAAGACCGGTTCGCTTACCGCGCTGCCGATCATCGAAACGCAGGCCGGCGACGTGTCCGCCTTCGTTCCGACCAACGTGATTTCGATTACCGACGGTCAGATCTTCCTGGAAACCGACCTGTTCAACGCCGGTATCCGTCCCGCCATCAACGCAGGCGTGTCCGTGTCTCGCGTCGGTGGTGCTGCCCAGACCAAGGTCATCAAGAAGCTCGGCGGCGGTGTCCGTCTGGCACTGGCCCAGTATCGCGAACTGGCTGCTTTCGCGCAGTTCGCTTCCGACCTGGACGAAGCGACCCGCAAGCAGCTCGAGCGTGGCCGCCGCGTGACGGAACTGATGAAGCAGCCGCAGTACTCGCCGCTGTCCGTCGCAAACATGGGTGTCTCGCTGTACGCCGCCAACAACGGCTACTTCGACGACGTCGAGGTGTCGCGCGTGCTCGCTTTTGAATCGGCTCTGCATCAGTACCTGCAGCAGAAGGCCCCGGATCTGATGAACAAGATCGAGTCCTCGAAGGATCTCGATGGTGAGTCGGAAAAGGTGCTCGCTGCCGCGGTAGCCGAGTTCAAGAAGAGCTGGGCGTAAGCGCGCGGACCGGAGATAACCATGGCCAGCGGAAAAGAGATCCGTACCAAGATCAAGAGCGTGCAAAACACGAAGAAGATCACCAAGGCGATGGAAATGGTGGCAGCGTCCAAGATGCGCAAGGCGCAGGACCGGATGCGTGCCGCCCGGCCCTACGCCGAAACGATCCGCCGTCTTGCTGCCAACCTGTCTGCCGCAACTGCCAGCGACTACCGCCATCCCTTCCTCGCGACTGCGGGCGAGATCAAGCGCGTGGGCATCATCGTCGTCACGACCGACAAGGGTCTGTGTGGCGGCATGAACACCAACGTGCTGCGTCTTGCGCTCAACACGATGAAGGATTGGGAGGCAAAGGGCGCCAAGGAAATCCGTGTTGCCGCGATCGGCAACAAGGGTCTGGGCTTCATGCAGCGGCTCGGCGCCAAGGTGGTGTCGCAGGCGGTGCAGCTCGGCGATACGCCGCATCTGGAAAAGCTGATCGGATCCGTCAAGGTGATGATCGATGCCTTCCAGGCTGGTGAACTCGATGCGGTCTACCTGTCCTTCACCCGTTTCATCAACACGATGAAGCAGGAACCCGTGATGGAACAGCTGCTGCCGCTGACGGGCGATCGTCTGGGTACGCCGAAGGGCACCTGGGATTACCTGTATGAACCCGACCCGCAGGTGGTGATTGACGACCTGCTCGTCCGTTATGTCGAAGCACTGGTCTACCAGTCAGTGGCGGAAAACATGGCGTCGGAACAGAGCGCGCGGATGGTGGCGATGAAGGCGGCGTCTGACAACGCCGGCAACGTCATCGGCGAATTGCAGCTGGTCTATAACAAGACCCGCCAGGCGGCGATCACGAAGGAGCTGTCCGAAATCGTCGGCGGCGCCGCAGCAGTCTGATCACGCACAATGATTTTTTGTATTGGGGATAGACGATGAATACCGGAAACATCGTTCAGTGTATCGGCGCCGTGGTGGACATCCAGTTCCCGCGCGATTCGATGCCGAAAGTGTTTGAAGCGCTGCAGCTCGATGAAGCCGATGGTACGCACACGGCTGAAGCGGGTCTGACGTTCGAAGTCCAGCAGCAGCTGGGCGACGGCGTGGTGCGTACGATTGCGCTGGGTTCCAGCGACGGTCTGCGCCGCGGCATGAAGGTGAAGAACAGCGGCGCGCCGATCAGCGTGCCGGTCGGCAACGCCACGCTCGGCCGCATCATGGACGTGCTGGGTCGCCCGATCGACGAAGCAGGCCCGATCCCGACGGAAGAGCGTCGTTCGATCCACCAGAAGGCCCCGAAGTTCGACGAGCTGAGCCCGTCGGTTGACCTGCTGCCCACGGGCATCAAGGTTATCGACCTGATCTGCCCGTTCGCCAAGGGCGGCAAGGTCGGTCTGTTCGGCGGTGCCGGTGTCGGCAAGACCGTGAACATGATGGAACTGATCAACAACATCGCGAAGTCGTACGGCGGCTTCTCGGTGTTTGCCGGTGTGGGCGAGCGTACCCGCGAAGGCAACGACTTCTACCACGAGATGGAAGAGTCGAAGGTTCTGGACAAGGTCGCGATGGTGTTCGGCCAGATGAATGAGCCGCCGGGCAACCGTCTGCGCGTGGCGCTGACCGGCCTGACCATGGCCGAGAAGTTCCGTGACGAAGGCCGCGACATCCTGTTCTTCGTGGACAACATCTACCGCTACACGCTGGCCGGTACCGAAGTGTCCGCGCTGCTGGGTCGCATGCCGTCCGCCGTGGGCTACCAGCCGACGCTGGCCGACGAAATGGGTCGCCTGCAGGAACGGATCACCTCGACCAAGGTGGGTTCGATCACGTCGATCCAGGCCGTGTATGTGCCTGCGGACGACCTGACCGACCCGTCGCCGGCAACCACCTTCCAGCACTTGGACGCAACCGTCGTGCTGTCGCGTGACATCGCTTCGCTGGGTATCTACCCGGCGGTCGATCCGCTCGACTCGACCTCGCGTCAGCTCGATCCGCTGGTGGTGGGCGAAGAGCACTACAGCTGCGCCCGCAAGGTGCAGATGACGCTGCAGCGCTACAAGGAACTGCGTGACATCATCGCGATTCTGGGCATGGACGAACTGTCTCCGGAAGACAAGCTGGCCGTGGCCCGCGCGCGCAAGATCCAGCGTTTCCTGTCGCAGCCGTTCAACGTTGCTGAAGTGTTCACCGGATCGCCGGGCAAGATTGTCCCGCTGGCAGACACGATCAAGGGCTTCAACATGATCGTGAATGGTGAATGCGACCACCTGCCGGAACAGGCCTTCTACATGGTCGGCGGCATCGAGGAAGCGTTCGAAAAGGCGAAAACCCTGCAGTGACGCGGCAAGCGTGAGTGGTGACGGGCGATGTCCGCCCGTCGCTGCCCACGCGCAGCATTCACGGAGTAATCATGGCTATGACCGTACAAGTCGACGTCGTCAGCGCGGAAGAGCGAATCTTTTCCGGGCTTGCGGAATTCGTCGTACTGCCGGGCGAAAGTGGCGAACTGGGCATTCTGCCCGGTCACACGCCGCTGATATCGCGCATCCGCCCGGGTGCAGTGCGCATCAAGGTGCAGAACCAGGACGTCGAAGAATGCATTTTCGTGGCCGGTGGCTTGCTTGAGGTTCAACCGGGTCTGGTGACCGTGCTGGCGGATACCGCCATCCGCGGCCATGACCTGGACGAAGCCAAGGCGAACGAAGCCAAGCGTCTGGCCGAAGAGGCGTTGTCCAATCGCGAGGCCGGCATCGACTACGCGGCCGCACAGGCGGAACTGGCTTCGGCCATCGCCCAGCTGGCTGCGATCCAGAAGTTGCGCAAGCGGCACTGAGCGCAGCCTCGCAGTACCCTTGAAAGGCAAGCTTCGGCTTGCCTTTTTCTTTTCCGGATCGGTGGAGCATCATCCAGCGGATGGCGTCCGAAACCTGTGATCTGCTGATTGTCGGTGCCGGCATCAACGGCGCGGGCATAGCGCGTGACGCTGCCTTGCGGGGCCTCGATGTTGTCGTGTGCGAGCGCGGCGACATCGCCGGCGCGACGTCCTCCGCGTCGACCAAGCTGATCCACGGCGGACTGCGCTATCTGGAGCAGGGTGCCTTTGGGCTGGTCCGGGAGTCGCTGCAAGAGCGCGAGGTGCTCGGTCGCATCGCCGCCCATCTCGTGCGCCCACAGCGTTTCATCGTGCCGCACACCGGTGAGCGTCCGGCATGGCAGCTCGCGCTCGGGATGACGCTCTACGACACCTTGGCCGGCTGCAGCACCCTGCCACGCTCCGAAAGGCTGCCGTGTGACTATCCGCCGCTGGCGATGCTGCGGCGTCCGGTGCCTGGTGCACATGCGTATTACGACCTCCAGGTCGATGACGCCCGTCTGACCCTGGCCAACCTGCTGGAGGCGCATGCGCTGGGTGCCCGTGTATTCACCCGATGCGCACTCCGTCAGGTCGCCCGCGTGCCGCGGGGCTGGCGCTGTACGCTCGGGGGACGGCGCGGCGAATACGAGATCACGGCGCGCTGCGTGGTGAACGTCGCCGGCCCGTGGATGCCCGAGGTCGAGGTGCTGCGAGGCGTGCGGTCCCCGACGCGACTGCGCCTGGTTCAGGGTACGCACATCATTCTGCCGCGACTGCATGCCGGCGACGACGCGTGGCTGCTGCAACACTCCGACCGGCGCGTCGTTTTCATCACTCCCTGGGGTGCGCGCTTTCATCTGGTAGGCACGACCGAAACCGAACTGTCCTCTACCGGAGCGCTCGGTGTCACGGCAGCCGAGCGCAGCTATCTGCTGGACACGTTGACGCGTGCCTTCGATGTCGCAGTCCGCGAGACCGACATCCGTCACGAGTTCTGCGGCATGCGTCCGTTGATCGGCGGTGGTGGCACCGCCCGCACCGCCAGCCGCGAATACCGACTGAATCTGGAGCAGGACGCGCAGGGCCGGGGCTGGATGTCTGTGCAGGGCGGCAAGCTGACGACCTACCGCAGGCTGGCCGAGACGGCCGTGGATCGCCTGTCCGGACTGCTCGGCAGCGGAAATGTCTGCACCACGGCGCAACGTCCGCTGCCGGGATCGGATGGCATGACCGGCTGCGGACGTGCCGAACTGATCCGGCGTCTGGTGCTGCGCTGGCCCGGCCTTGCTGCGGACTGGCTGCATGCGCTGGTCGAGCGTCACGGCACCGTGGCCGAGAGGCTGGTCAGGGAAGCAATGGATGAAGGCGGGCCGGGCAGGGATTTCGGCGGTGGCCTGTGCGAAGCAGAGGCGCGCTGGTGCGCACGCCACGAATGGGCAGTCGACGCCGACGACGTTCTCTGGCGCCGCACCCGATGCGGACTGGACATGACTGCGGCACAACGAGCGGAATTCGGCGCCTGGTGGGACGGTCAGCGCACGGCTGGCACGGTTGCCTGAGCGGCGCGCCTGCGTTCCAGCAGCTCGATGCGCTTCTGCAGTCGGGCAACGTCGTCGCGCAGCGTGTCGATGTCGCCGGCAAACGGGGCGGCGACAGCGGGCCGAACCAGTATCCGGGCCTCGTCAGCCACGTACTCGGCGGCCGAGGAGGCAAGTCGGGTGGCCAGATCGCCGCCGCGTGCCAGTGTGTCCTTCGCGACGCCGACGATGCGTTCGGCCGCAACATCACCGACCACCCGGCTGAGATCCTCGGCTGCATCCCAGCGCAGCGATTTGAGCACCTGGCCCAGCGATTCGGCCAGTGCTGCGTCGCCCTCGATCCGCGCCTCGCGTAGCACGCCGCCGCCCTGATGAGGCAGGCGCAACAGCACATCGGCGGGCAGCCGGATGGTCACAGCCAGTCCGTCGGCTGCCGACTCGACCAGCCGTCCTTCCTCGCTGATCAGGAAGGACAGTCCGGCGCTGCCGAGCGCCAGGCAGGCGCGCTGGCCCGCGTACGCGCGCAGCCGCTCGTGCGCGCCCGGTGTCTGGTCCAGCAGATGATTCAGGACGCCGAGGGCGGCTGCGGGCAACACCATGATCAGGCCAGCTGCTGTATGCCCGCGATCAGCCAGCCGCGTTCGCCCGATACCGGTTTGGACAGGTGCCAGACTTCGTCGAACGGTGCCGGTGCGGCGTCTGCCTCTTCGCGCAGCATGCCGTGAAAGCGGACGCTCGCAATGTGCTGGCCGCCTTCCGTGCTGACATCGAGCAGCGCTGCATCGAGCTGAATCACGTCGGTCGTCTGCTTCGCGCTGCCGCGTTCCTGAAGCTGCATGCGGATTTCGGCGAACACCTCCGGTGCCGTGAATGCGCGGATGTCCTCGACGTCGCCGGCATCGTTGGCGGCCTGCAGCCGGACGAAATTCAGTTTGGCCTGACGCAGGAAGCCGTCGACATCGAAATCAGCCGGAATGTGGGCTGCGGCCTGCGGTGCGGACGCAGAGGTGCCGGCAGCTTCGAAGTTCTGCATCTGCGGCGCGGCATAGCCGCCCGTGCCTGCGCCGGCGTACTGCATCGGCTGTGGTGCCGCAGACGCATTGCGCCTGCTGAACATGCGCCACAGGAAGAGCGCAGCCATGACCAGCAGCGCGATCATCATGAAGGACGCCATCTCTTCGCCGAATCCGAAATGCGAGGCGAGCGCGGCAAGACCGACGCCGGCAGCCAGACCCGCCAGCGGGCCCAGCCAGGAACGTTTTGCCGGGGCAGGTGCGGCGCCGGCCGGCTGGCCCGGTCGCGGCGCAACGGCAGCGTTCTGGGTTGGCGCAGGCGATGCGGGTGTCGCGTCGCGGCGCATCACCGACGAGTCGCGCTGGGTGCCGAAGGACTTGCCACCGCCAAGACGTTTGGCTTCAGCATCTTGCATCGCGCCGCCGATGCCGACGAAGGCAGCGAACAGCAGGGTCAGGAACTTCTTCATTGATGAATCTCCGATGGACCGCACTGGAACCTGTGCAGTGCCAGATGACAGGTGTTTGGGCGAAAGGTTCGAATGTCGGCCGCGCGCGGCTCAGAGTTTGAAGCCGCGATGCAGCGCAACAACGCCGGCGCTCAGGTTGAAGTACTCGACGCGGGCCAGTCCCACATCCCGCATCATGCCGGCCAGCGTTTCCTGGTCCGGATGCATGCGGATCGATTCCGCCAGATAGCGGTAGCTCGCCTCGTCCTTGGCGACATGTTTGCCGAGCCAGGGCAGCACCTTGAACGAATACAGGTCATAGGCTTTTTCCAGCGGCTTGGCTACGCGCGAGAACTCCAGCACCAGTGCCCGGCCCCCGGGTCTGAGCACGCGGTGGAATTCCGCCAGCGCACGGTCCTTGTGCGTCATGTTGCGCAGGCCGAAGGCGACCGTGACGCAGTCGAAATGGTTGTCCGGGAAGGGCAGCTTTTCGGCATCGCACAGCAGGCTGGGCAGCAGCAGGCCGGCATTGGTCATCCGGTCGCGTCCCTCGGCCAGCATGTCCGGATTGATGTCGGTGTGCCACACCTCGCCGGTCGGGCCGGCGCGCCTCGCATGCGCCATCGTCAGGTCGCCGGTGCC
>DATCUL010000142.1:0-4135 GCA_036567405.1 Methyloversatilis sp.
CGTCTTTATCGACGGAAACGGCATGGTGCCGGGATTTTCGGACGTACAGCGGCAGCGGGAGCAGGGGTTCTGCACCGCACTGCGCGCAGCCAGCCCGGACTTTCAGACGACCGAGGGCTATGCCCCCGACCAATTCACCGACGAACTGCTGACCCTGGCGTCGAAATGGGTGTTCCACCGCTTCGGCTGCCTGTCACTGACGCTGGAGATGCCCTTCAAGGACAACGCCAACCTGCCGGACGGACTGTTCGGCTGGTCGGCGGCACGCAGCATGCGCCTCGGCGCGACCAGCCTGCAGGCGCTGCTGGCCGTACTCGATGAAAACTGAGCTGCACCCCGATTTTTCAAACTTGTTCGGATACCGCTGAATGAAAATCACCGTAATCGGCACCGGCTACGTAGGACTGGTCTCCGGGGCCTGCATGGCCGAGATGGGCAACGACGTGCTGTGCCTGGACCTTGATCCGGAGAAGATCCGGATCCTGAAGGAAGGCGGCATTCCGATCCACGAGCCGGGTCTGGACGCCGTGGTGGCGCGCAACGTCGAGGCCGGGCGGCTGCACTTCACGACTGACGTGGCCGAGGCGGTGCGCTTCGGCACGATCCAGTTCATCGCGGTGGGCACGCCGCCGGACGAGGACGGCTCGGCCGACCTGCAGTACGTGCTGGCGGCCGCGCGCAACATCGGCCGGCTGATGACCGACTACAAGGTGGTGGTGGACAAGAGCACGGTGCCGGTGGGCACGGCCGACAAGGTCAAGGCGGCGATCGCCGACGAACTGGCCAAGCGCGGCAACGCACTGGAATTCGCCGTGGTGTCCAACCCCGAGTTCCTGAAGGAAGGTGCGGCGGTCGAGGACTTCATGCGTCCGGACCGCATCGTCGTCGGCGCCGACGACGAGCGGGCGATCCACCTGATGCGAGCGCTGTACGCGCCGTTCCAGCGCAACCGCGACAAGCTGGTGGTGATGGACCTGCGCAGCGCGGAGCTGACCAAGTACGCGGCCAACGCGATGCTGGCCACGCGCATCAGCTTCATGAACGAACTGGCACTGCTGGCCGACCGCATGGGTGCGGACATCGAAATGGTGCGCCAGGGCATCGGTTCGGACCCGCGCATCGGCTACCACTTCCTGTACGCCGGCTGCGGCTACGGCGGCAGCTGCTTCCCGAAGGACGTGAAGGCGCTGATCCGCACCGCGCGCGACGCCGGGCAGGACCTGAAGGTGCTGCAGGCAGTGGAAGACGCCAACGACGCACAGAAAATGGTGCTGGTCGACAAGATCGTGGCGCGTTTCGGCGAAGACCTGTCGGGCCGTCGCTTCGCGCTGTGGGGCCTGGCGTTCAAGCCGAACACGGACGACATGCGCGAGGCACCGAGCCGGGTGATCATCGGCGAGCTGTTCCGCCGCGGCGCGACGGTGACCGCGTACGACCCGGTGGCGATGACGGAGACGAAACGCATCTTCGGCGACGAGCCGCGACTGGCCTACGCCGACAAGCCGATGGACGCGCTCGAGGGTGCGGACGCACTGGTGATCGTGACCGAATGGAAGGAATTCCGCAGCCCGGACTTCGAACGGATCAAGGGCGCCCTGAAGCAGCCGGTGGTGTTCGACGGACGCAATCTGTACGAACCCGAGGTGCCGCGCAGCTTCGGCATCGAATATTCGGCCATCGGCCGTCGCTGAGGCCTATCTGATGAAAGTACTGCTTACCGGCGCCGCCGGATTCATCGGCATGCACGTGGCGCTGCGCCTGCTCGAGCGCGGCGACGAAGTGGTCGGCCTGGACAATCTGAACGACTATTACGACGTCCGCCTGAAGGAGGCGCGGCTGGCGCGGCTGACACCGCTGTCCGGCTTCCGTTTCGTGAAGATGGGCGTCGAGGACCGTGACGGCATGGCCGCGCTGTTCGCTGCCGAGCGTTTCGATCGCGTGGTGCATCTGGCCGCCCAGGCCGGGGTGCGCTACTCGCTGCAGAACCCGAACGCCTACATCGACGCCAACATCGTCGGCTTCATGAACATCCTGGAAGGCTGCCGCCATTCGAAGGTCGCCCACCTGGTCTATGCCAGCAGTTCGAGCGTGTATGGCGGCAACGAGAAGATGCCGTTCTCGGAAGCCGACAGCGTGGACCATCCGGTCAGCATCTACGCGGCAACCAAGAAGGCCAACGAACTGATGGCGCATACCTACAGCCATCTGTACGGCCTGCCGACCACCGGCCTGCGCTTCTTCACGGTCTATGGACCATGGGGCCGGCCGGACATGGCGCTGTTCCTGTTCACGAAGGCGATGATCGAGGGCCGCCCGATCGACGTGTTCAACCACGGCCGGATGCAGCGCGACTTCACCTATGTGGACGACATCGTCGAAGGCGTCATCCGCACGCTCGATCGTGCTGCGGAACCCGACGCCGCCTTCGACGCACAGTCGCCGCACCCCGGGCACTCGCGTGCGCCTTACCGGGTGTTCAACATCGGCAATCAGGGACCGGTGCTGCTGATGGATTTCATCAGTGCGATCGAGGACGCGCTGGGCATCACGGCGGAAAAGAACCTGCTGCCGATGCAGCCGGGCGACGTGCCGGCGACCTACGCCGACGTGTCCGAGCTGACCGCCTGGACCGGCTTCGCGCCGGCGATGCCGATCGGCGAGGGCGTCAGCCGCTTCGTCCGCTGGTACCGCGACTACTACAAGGTCTGAGCGGGCCGCAGGCGCGCCCTCACTTCAGCCGGTACACCACCGGCATCGTGAAATAGAAACTGCGCCGCGCCAGCGATCCGCCCGGCGGCGGCAGCTTCAGCTTGCGCGCCGCCGCCAGCGCGGCGTCGTCCAGCACCTTCTGGCCGCTGCTTTCCACCACGCTGACGTCGGTCAGCGCGCCGTTGGCAAAGTCGAAGCGCATCATCAGCTGCCCCTCGATATTGCGCATCTGCGCAACTCGCGGATAGGTCTTGGCCGCGTCGAACGCACGCGACACTTCACGGCCATAGCCGTCGATCAGCGCGTCCACGTCTTCCACCGGCGGCGGGGCCACAGGTGGTGCAGGCGGCGCAGGGAGCACTGCCGGCACCGGTGGCGGCATGTCGATCGGCGGCAACGGTGCCGGGGGCGGCTGCACTGCGACCACCGGCTTTGCCGGTACAGCCGGGGCCGGTGGAGCCGCCAGCACCGGCAACGGCGCTTGGCGCGGAACCTCCTTCGGTGGTTGCGGCACGGGTTTCGGCGGAGGAGGGGGCGGCGGTGGTTCGACCAGCCTGACCGGCGGCGGCAGTTCGATCATCCGCACATCAACCCGGAGCTCCTCCCGCGGCGGACGCGGTACATAACGCGAGGTCTGCCATAAGGCAAAGGCGTGGACCAGGATCGATACGACGAGCGCAGCCGCCCAGAGCCAGGAACGGAATCTGGAGAAGTCCCGGAAATACTCGATATAGGGCGGGCAGAGTACGGAAGTTGGCTTCATCAGCTGCGGATACATGTGCCCGGACTGGCCCGGTCCGGCAGTCCGGACCGGGCAGCCGCGGACTTTACTTCAATTGGCACTGCTTGTGCCGCCCCGGTGGCGCAGCACGTTCAGCAGAACCGTACCCACCATGAATCCGGCCAGAAGCGTCGCCAGCAATGTGCACAACCAGAAGCCGGCTGCGCCCATGGGCGCACCGACCAGTGGAAAGGGGGCACCGGGCAGTCCGTCGAAGGCGAGCAGATATCCGGAACTCAGCCCGACACCCCAGAAGCAGAACGCATGGATCAGCATCGGCGCGACAGTCACCTTGTAGCCACGCAGCGCGAATGCGGCAAGCGTATGCAGGGCATCGACCACGACGAACAGCACGGCATAGGGCATCAGGCCCCGGGCGACCGCGAGTACGGCCGCATCCGTGCTGAAGACTTCCAGCAGCGCATCCTGGCCCAGCCACAGCACAAGCGTTAGGCAAAGCGCAAACAGGCCCGCCATCGCCACGCCGGTCAGGGCACTGCACTTGCGCTGCGCATAAAGCGTGCATATGACGCACTTGTGGGTTGATTCCTAATATTTAAAATACTAATTAGGAAGTTCCGCGCTTGTCAATCCCGCGCGCGCAAGTTAACCCACTGGCTGCCTTAAGGTCATTTTTACAGCCTA
>DATCUL010000143.1:0-2366 GCA_036567405.1 Methyloversatilis sp.
GATGGCATCCGTTTCTTCTCCGGCATCGCTGCCGCCGATGCCGCGCTCGCGCTGGCGCGCCGGATCGAGGCGGGTGAAACGCCCGATACCGTGAATTTCGACGACATGCCGGATCACAAGCAGATGGCAGCCCTGATGCGCCACCTTGCGACCCATTGGGCGCTTGATCCACCGACCCGCCAATACCGCCGCCATTCGCTCGGTGGTGCGCTGGCGGTCGCCAATGGCATCAAGCACTTGCACCACGTACTGCGTGGCGCGCGCGACGAGGCGGTGATCTATCGTTGGGAAATGTCGGATGCCAGTCTTGGCGGCATCGGCGCAACGGCACCGACCGCCAGCGCCGAATGGGTACGCGTCGGCTCGCTGGTCGGCATGCAGCCGTCGGGTGGCGACAACTGGCTCGTCGGTGTGGTGCGACGCTATCTGCGTGGCCGCGATGCGCGTGGCACGGTCGGTATCGAAACGCTGTCGACGCAGGCACGTCCGCTGGAGGTGTTTTCCGAGCGCAACAGTGGCGAGGCGGTCGCACTGGACGATCCGATAAGTGGCAACGTCGTGCGTCTGGCGATCAACGGCACGGGGTACTCGGCCGAATATCCGCTGCATGCATCGATCAACGGCCGCCATGTGCGACTCGATCCGGTCGAGCTGATCGAGCGTGGCAGCAATTTCGATCTGGCGCGTTTCCGGGTCAGCGACTTCCGCTGAAGCGCCCGCTTGCGGGCGGGTTGCCGTGCTCAGTCTTCGGGCAGCAGAAAATCAGTGAAACGGCTCAGTTCCGCGGCAAAGCTCTGCAGGCCGTGATCGCCGCCAGCGTGGATGATCATGTTCGCGCCGCGCAGCTTCAGTACCGCCTGCCACCAGTCCAGCACTTCGTCACCGGTTTCCAGCAGCACCAGATAGCGCTCGGGGCGCGTGATCCGGGCGACGTCGAGCGCGCGCAGTTCGTCGACATGGCGCTGTTCGAAGCGGAAGGATTCGCCGGTGTACATGTGGGCGTGTTCGCCGACGTAGTCGCCGAGCGACACCGGCGCGACCACCGCCGGATTGATCAGTGCCGCGCGCAGACCGTGCTTTTCCGCCAGGTGGAGCGCGTAGAAGCCGCCCAGTGACGAGCCGGCCAGCGACACCTCGGTGCCGTCCTGCAGCGCCGGCAGCAGCGCCGATTCGATCAGCGCGATCGCGTCCAGCGGGCCCGGTGGCAGCTGCTCGCACCACAGATCGCCCGTCCGTCCCCGGCGCGCCAGGTGGGCGCGCAACTGCTGCACCTTGACCGACTGCGGTCCTGACCGGAAGCCATGCAGGTACAGCAGCTTCTGCATCAGTGATCGCTCCAGTCCACCCAGCCGCCGAAGGCGCTGGCCAGCACCAGCAGGCCGAAGGCGATGCGATACCAGGCGAACAGTTCGAAGGTGTGGCTCGAGATGTAGCGCAGCAGCCAGCGCACGCTGAAGAACGCGGCGACGAAGGAGGCAGCGAAGCCGGTGGCGAACACCGGCAGGTCGCTGGCGTGCAGCAGAGCCCAGTTCTTGTAGACGTCGTAGGCCGTGGCCGCGAACATCGTCGGAATGGCCAGGAAGAAGCTGAATTCCGTGGCGGCGCGGCGAGACAGCCCGAGCACCAGCCCGCCCATGATGGTCGCGCCCGAGCGCGACACGCCGGGGAACATCGCCAGTGACTGCGCGAAGCCGACCTTCAGTGCGACGCGCCAGTCCATGTCCTCCACCGTGTTGAAGCGCGGCGTGCGTGTGCGCCGCTCGATCAGCAGGATCACCACGCCGCCGACGATCAGCGCGCCGGCCACGGTGAGCGGGTTGAACAGATAGGTCTTGATGATGCCGTGGAACAGGAAGCCGAGTACCGCGGCGGGCAGGAAGGCGATCAGCAGCAGCAGAACGAAGCGGTTGGACTGTCGTTCGCGGCCGAGTCCAGAGCAGACATCGACGATCTTGCGGCGGTATTCCCAGCAGATGGCCAGTATCGCGGCCAGCTGGATGACTATCTTGAAGACGCGGCTGGTGTCATCGGTGTAGCCGAGCAGGCTGCCGGCGATGATCAGGTGGCCGGTACTCGAGATCGGCAGGAATTCGGTCAGCCCTTCGATGACGCCGAGTATCAGCGCCTTGATCAGCAGAGGATCCATGGAGTTTGCAGCGCACAAAACGCCGCAGTATAGGCGAGCTGGCTGGCGCTCCGGCGCCGTTCTCGATCGAGATTGTCGGCAGTGCGGCGGTAATTCACCGCCCGACTGTAAAATCCCGCCCCATGCCCAGAAAAAGTGCCGTCGTCAGCAAGCAGTCCGATGCCGCCCGAACACGTGAACGCGCCGTGCTGACCGGTGGCATCCCCGCGATGGCCGCCGT
>DATCUL010000144.1:0-3956 GCA_036567405.1 Methyloversatilis sp.
CACCACCGACCAGCGGTACATCGGATGGCGGTCTATCGTGCTGGCGATGCCGTGCCACACCGGCGTGCCGACCGGCGCCAGCAGCGGCGGCCGCCGGCCATCGCAGCCGATGCCGAGCAGCAGTTCCGGTTCCTCGAGTTCGGTCTCCAGCACGCGGCGGGCCGGAAAGTCGTGCAGCCGGTCCAGTCCGAGCAGGGCGGCCAGCGACGTGCCATCGACGCCGGACTGCGCGCCCAGCGTCCAGCCGAGCACGGCCGCGGCGTAGCGCAGCGCGCCGACGGCATGGCCGGCATCGAGCTGGCAGTAGCGGAACGAACGTTCACCGTACTTCCAGGCCTCGCGCCACATGACGGAGCTGAGGGCGACATGCACGCTGGCCGCGCCACCGGCCGAGGGCCCGATGCCGGCGCGGCATTCCAGTTCGTGGCTTTCCGGCAGGTAGTGGTAGAGCCCGTCGGCGACGCCGCGCATGCCGCGGATGAACAGATAGGCCTCGGCCGGATGCAGGTTGCCGCTGGACGGATTGGCGCGCACTGCCCAGCGGTCCGTGCCGGTCGACTTCCACGCCGTCAGTCCGAGCGACAGGTGCAGCAGCGCGCCCAGCGTGTGCAGCGTCAGCGGCAGCGCCGCCAGACCGGCATCGAGTGACGAGAAGCCCTGCAGCAGCCGCGCGGCGGCGGGATTGCCGGCGTCGGTGGTCAGCGGCAGCCGGATGCGCGCCGCCCCCTCGAAGTGCCGGAACGGTGCCGGCTGCGCATCCCAGTCCAGCGTCTCCGGACCGGTGGCGTAGGCGGTGAAGCGGTGCTTGGTGCGCTGGTGATAGGCGCGCACCGCATCGGTGGCGCTGTCCGCTGCTCGCTCACCTCCGGATCGGGGTGGCTGCAGCTCAGTCGTCGTCATCGTCGTCCGACATGCCCTTCCTGCGCGGCACTTCGTCCGGGTCGCAGATGATGGGGCGGTAGATCTCGATGCGGTCACCCGGACGCAGCGGCGCGTCCTTCTTCACGACCTTGCCGAACACGCCGACCTTCTGCGCCGCGAGGTCGATGTCCGGACACAGCGTCAGGATGCCCGACAGCTCGATGCCTTCGGCCACGGTGCAGCTGTCCGGCACCTCGATCCTGAGCCAGTGGTATTTCACGCCTGCCGCGTAGGCAACACCGATCTGCATGACATGTCTCCCGTCAATGTGCGCCGTGCGCGCCGGCCACCGCCACGTCCTCGATACCCATCCAGCCCTGCAGTCGCCGACGCGCCGCGATCAGCATGCCGAGCGTCAGGAAGCCGCCCGGCGGCAGGATCATGAACAGCGTGTTGGCCGACTCCGGCAGCAGCTTCATCTCGAGGAAGGCAAAGGAAGGGCCGAGCAACAGGTGGGCGTTCGAAAACAACGTACCGCTGCCGACTATTTCGCGGATCGCGCCCATCAGGGTCAGCGCCAGCGTGAAGCCGAAGCCCATCGCGGCACCGTCGATCGCCGACGCGAGTACCGGCTGGCGCGACGCGAACGCCTCGGCCCGACCAAGCACCGCACAGTTGGCGACGATGAGCGCGATGTAAATGCCGAGCACCTTGTACAGATCGTGCAGCCAGGCGTTCAGGCACAGGTCGACCAGCGTCACCATGCCGGCGATCAGTACGATGAACACCGGTATGCGCACGTTCGGGCTGACCCAGTGGCGCAGTGCCGCGATCAGGCCGTTGGAGAAGATCAGCACCGCCATCGTCGCCAGTCCCATGCCGAGACCGTTGGTGGCGCTGTTTGTGACCGCCATGGTCGGACACATGCCGAGCATCTGCACCAGCACGACGTTGCTGTCCCACAGGCCGTCGCGTACGACGGCGCGCAGCGGAGGCACTTCACTCATTGCTTGACTCCTTCATCGAGAAGTTCGGATCGGTGCGACTGGAAGAATTCCAGCCCTCGCCTGACCGTGCCGACCACCGCGCGCGGCGTGATGGTGGCGCCGGCGAACTGGTCGAAGTCGCCGCCGTCCTTCTTCACCGCCCAGTGCGACGGCCCAGGCTTCTGCAGCGACTTGCCGGCGAAGGCCAGCACCCAGTCGGTCTTGCTGGCGTCGATCTTGTCGCCCAGGCCCGGCGTCTCGCCGTGGTGGGTGATGCGCACGCCCAGCACGACACCCTCGCTGTCGACCGCCATCACCAGTGATATCGGACCGGCATAGCCGTTGCCGCTCAGTTCGTACAGCACCGCGCGCAGCACGCCCTGTTTGCGGGCGCGATAGACGGTCAGCGGCTTGCCGTCCGGACCGGCAATGCTCACCGTGTCCTTCAGCAGCTGATTGTCGGCATAACCCGCAGGCAGCACCTGCTCCAGCGACTGTTGCGTGTCCAGTTCGGCCGCGGCGGCGATGTCGGCGCGCGTGTTGTCGTAGGCCAGCGCCAGTACCGCCGTCACCGCCAGTCCGACGATGCCGAGCGACACACCCTGGAACCAGACGGTGTCCAGCTTGGAAAGGATGTTCATCGCGACACCTCGCCCGCACGCCGCGCCGGCAACGACTTGCCGCCGAGGCTGCGTCCGAAGATGCGCGGCCGCATCCACATGTCGAGCAGGGGCGTCAGCGCGTTCATGATCAGTACGGCAAAACCGACGCCTTCCGGATAGCCGCCCCAGGTGCGGATCAGCCAGGTCAGCAGTCCGCAGCCGAGTGCGAACAGCCACTGGCCGGCCGGTGCGCTGGGCGAGGTCACGTAGTCGGTGGCGATGAAGAAGGCGCCGAGCATCACACCACCGGACAGCAGATGCACGCTCGCCGGCAGGTAGGCATCGGGCGCCATGCTGTTGGCAATGAAGGCCGGAACTGCCACGCCGGCCAGGAAGCCGAGCGGTATGCGTACCGAGATCACGCGCTTGGCGATCAGGAACAGCCCGCCGGCCAGAATCCATGCGGTCGAGGTTTCACCCAGGCTGCCGGCACGCTCGCCGAACACCGACTGCCAGGGTGCAAACGACGACAGCGCTTCGAGCAGCGCGGTACCGCGCCCCAGTTCGGTCTTCACGTGACCGAGCAGCGAGGCACTGGTGATCGCGTCGGGTATGCCGCTGCCCAGGCCGAGCGATATCGCCTGTGCCAGATCGGTGCCCTGCGACAGCACCATCGGGCTGACCCACTGCGTCATCTGCACCGGGAAGGACACCAGCAGCAGCGTGCGCCCGACCATGGCCGGATTGAACACATTGCAGCCCAGACCGCCGAACACCTGCTTGCCGAGCACGATGGCGCAGGCGGAGCCGAGCACACCCAGCCACCAGGGCGCCCAGGGCGGCAGCGACAGCGCCAGCAGCCAGCCGGTCAGCACCGCGGAACCGTCCCACAGCACCGGTACGACGCGGCGTCCGGCCCACTGCAGGCAGAGCGCCTCGAACACCGCGCACGACAGCAGGCAGACCAGCCACAGCGAGAAGGCCGGCCAGCCGAACTGCCAGAATCCGACCAGCGTCGCCGGCGCCAGCGCCAGCAGCACCAGGCCCATGATCTGCTGCGTGGTGCGGCTCGCCACCGCGTGCGGCGATGCGAATACCGTGTTTTCGGTGCTCATCAGCTGGCCTCCTTCACCGCGTTGGCATTCGCCGCCGCGCGCTCGGCCTTGCGCCGCGCGTGCATTTCGGCCTTTTCGCGCTTTTCGCGATCCAGCCGCTCGGCCCGCGCCTCGGTCAGTTCGCGCACCTTGTCCAGACGCTTGCGGTCGCGTTCGCGCACATACAGCTCACCCTTGCCGTGATTGAAGTACTGCACCAGCGGTATGCGCGACGGACAGACGAAGCCGCAGGCGCCGCAGGTCAGGCAGTCACCCAGCCCGATGTCCTCGGCCTTGCCCAGTTCGCCGGCATTGATGAAGTAGGCCATCTCGAGCGGCATCAGACCGACCGGACAGGCGCTGACGCAGCTGCTGCAGCGTATGCAGGCGCCCGGCTCGCGCTCGCCGACCTC
>DATCUL010000145.1:0-5316 GCA_036567405.1 Methyloversatilis sp.
CGCCCGGCCGGCGCTGTCGCCGTTCCTGTTCTGCAAACGCGACGGCCACGGCTACTTCGATGAGACAACCGGAGAAGCGCACGGATGGGACAGCATGTGGCAGCGCTTCATGGAACGCGTGATGGCCGAAACGGACGTGAAAGAGAAATTCACCGAACACGATCTGCGCGCAAAGTGCGGATCTGACGCCACCAGCCTGGAACACGCCCGGGCCCTGCTCTCACACGCCGATTCGAAGACAACGAATGCGATTTATCGCCGCAAGCCGGAGGTCGTCAAGCCGCTCAATGGAGTGGGTTGATCGATTTGAATAGTACACATGCGTTTGAATAGTACAGACAAACAAAAAGGCCAATCCGAAGATTGGCCTATCTGTTTGATTTTCTTTGCGTAATTGGCGCGCCCGGAGCGATTCGAACGCCCGACCCCTTGGTTCGTAGCCAAGTACTCTATCCAGCTGAGCTACGGGCGCGCTGCAAAGAGGCAATACTATAGCACAGATTTACTACGTTTCAACAAAAAAGCTTTTGGCGGAGGAGGAGGGATTCGAACCCTCGATACAGGTTTTGGCCCGTATGCTCCCTTAGCAGGGGAGTGCCTTCGACCTCTCGGCCACCCCTCCGGTACTGCAAAGCGCGCGAATGATAACGGTTAGCCCCGCTCCGGTCAAACGCGCGACGCGTTCATGCTCAACGCATCACTGCGCAGCCTGATCGAGATCGAACGCGCGGTGCAGCACGCGCACTGCGAGTTCGAGGTATTTCTCGTCGAGCACGACCGAAACCTTGATTTCCGAGGTCGAGATCATCTGGATGTTGATGCCCTCCTCCGCCAGCGTGCGGAACATCTTGCTGGCAACGCCGGGGTGCGAACGCATGCCGACGCCGACGGCTGACACCTTGCAGATCTTGCTGTCGCCGCGAATCTCGCGCGCGCCGATGTGCTGACGCACGCTTTCGAGGATTTCCATCGCCTTGCCGAATTCGCTGCGGTTGACCGTGAACGAGAAATCGGTCGATCCGTCGTGGCCGACGTTCTGGATGATCATATCGACGTCGATGTTCGCATCGGCGATCGGACCGAGAATCTGATAGGCAATGCCGGGGCGGTCGGGCACGCCGAGCACGGTCAGTTTGGCTTCATCGCGGTTGAAGGCGATGCCGGAGATGATGGGTTGTTCCATATTGACGTCTTCCTCGACAGTAATCAGCGTGCCCGGCCCTTCGTGGCCTTCGTCCTCGAAACTGGACAGCACGCGCAGCTTGACCTTGTACTTGCCCGCGAACTCGACCGAACGGATCTGCAGCACCTTGGAGCCGAGGCTCGCCATTTCGAGCATTTCCTCGAAGGTGATGCTGTTCAGACGACGAGCTTCGGGAACGATGCGCGGGTCGGTGGTGTACACACCGTCGACATCGGTGAATATCTGGCATTCGTCGGCACGCAGCGCGGCGGCGAGCGCCACCCCGGTGGTGTCCGAACCACCGCGCCCCAGCGTGGTGATGTTTCCGTTCTCGTCCACACCCTGGAAGCCGGCCACGACGACCACGCAACCTTCGTCGAGATCGCGGCGGATGTTGTGCTCGTCGATGGCGAGGATGCGCGCCTTTGTGTGGGCATTGTCGGTAAGGATGCGCACCTGGCCACCGGTGTAGCTGCGCGCCTTCAGGCCGAGATCCTTCAGCGCCATCGACAGCAGGCCGATGGTGACCTGCTCGCCGGTCGAGGCGATCACGTCGATCTCGCGCGGATCGGGATTCGCCGACACTTCCTTGGCCAGCCCGAGCAGGCGGTTCGTTTCACCGCTCATCGCCGACACGACGATCACCATCTGGTTGCCGCGCTCGACATAGCGGGCGACCCGGCGCGCGACACTCTTGATGCGGTCAGGCTTGCCGACCGAGGTGCCGCCGTATTTCTGGACTATGAGAGCCATCTGTACTTCCGCGATGTTGTACGAAAGCCAGAGATTGTAACCGATCCGCCTCGGCCGGCCGAATCACCCGCCAGCCCGGAAAAATGATGCGAAACGGTTTGTCGTTTGGCATGTCCAACGCCTTCAGAAGCAGGTTGCAAAATTATGCAACGTTGTTTGATACACGACGTTGTGATCATTTATACTGAATTTTGACTATGACTTAAGTCATAGATCAATGAGCCACTCGGACGAAGCGGCAAGTAGCCGGAACCGGATTGACAAGGGCGGCGCGGCCGGGTCGTTACTCACTTTTCAAGGACAACGAGCATGAAAGCCACAGACAACATTGATGCACGCGAAATTCGCAAGAAGCTGGGCATGAATCAGTCGCAGTTCTGGTCGCGCCTCGGCGTGACGCAAAGTGGCGGCTCACGCTACGAAAGCGGCCGCAACATGCCCAAGCCGGTTCAGGCGCTGCTGCGTCTGGTCCACGTCGAGCAGATCGACATCAGCAAAATCCGCCGTGAAGACGTGGAAGTCGTCGAATACCTGCGCGCAACCGATCCGGACACCTTCAAGCGTCTGAAGAAGGAAGCACGCGCGCATCGCAAGGCCGGCTGATCGCCGGTTCGCATCTAGCAGCAAAAAAGGGGAAGGCTCTGCCTTCCCCTTTTTTGTTGTCCTTCCCGTTTCCGCAGCCCGCGACCGCGGGCGTGCCGGTGTCAGGGCTTGATCACGATGTCGGCCGGCGAAGGCGGCGCGACCGGCAGCGGATTGCCGTCGGCGCCCAGTGCGGACACACTGCCGATCTGAACGCTGGTGGTTCCGGCCGGTGCCGTCGGCGATACCCGGAAGCGCAGTTCGGAACGAACTTCCTGACCATCGGTGCCGGCAAGACTCAGCGCTGCACGCCCCGGTGCCGTGACGGTGCCCTGCGCGGTCAGCACATTCGGGTCGTACACGATTTCGATAGCTGCAACCCGCGTACCGTTCGGCGCATTCATCGAGACGGAGACCCCGACTTCACCGCCTGGCGCCACATCACCGGACGCCTGCAGACGCAGTTCCACCTGCGACGCATCCCCGTTCGCGTCATCGGACGGCGCCACTTCCGCCGGCTCCGGCGAGAAGACTCGGGCAGGTGTCGCGAACGTGCCCGCAGACGGTGCGCCACCGGACGAACTGGACATGCGGACACCCTGGTCCTTCGCACCGCTGCGCACCGACAGCGCCGCGGTGCCGACCGATGCTTCGGTTCCGGCCGCAAGTGCCGGCGCGACATTGGCCGGACGCGTCAGGTTGCGCACGATGCGCGGGGTGATCAGCAGCACGATTTCCGTCTTGTTGTTGCTGCCGCGCTCGCTCGAGAACAGCTTGCCTATCATCGGCATGTTGCCCAGCCCCGGCAGGCGCGATGCACTCGTGCGTTCCTCGTCCGAGATCAGGCCGGCCAGTATCTGCGTCTCGCCGTCCTTCAGGCGCAGCGAGGTCGCGGTCGAACGGGTACCAATCTGATAGGCGAGCGAGCTCTGCGGCCCGATCACTTCCTTGACGATGCTCGACACCTCCAGCGTCATCTTGATGTCGACGTCGTCCTCGAGATGGATCAGCGGCTCGACATCGAGCTTCAGACCGACATCGAGATAGGTGACAGAAGCCGACACGCCGACATTGGCGGTCGAGGTGGTCGTGAACACCGGCAGCTTCTCGCCGATATGCACCTTGGCCTTTTCCTTGTTCTTGACGCGGATGCGCGGATTGGCCAGCAGGTTGGCCGCGCCGTCCTGCGCCTTCAGGTTCAGCAGCAGGCCGGGGTTCGACACATAGGGCACGACCAGGCCGCCCGGATTCTTCAGGTTGATGTTGCCCTGCATGAGCTGCCCACCCAGCGTCGTGCTGGTCGTGATACCGGCCGCGGTGCTCACCGAATTCTGCAGGTTGGGCGTCAACACGCCGTAGCCCACCTGGTCCGGGAAATCGATGCCGAGCTCCTTCATCTTGTTGCTGCTGACTTCGAGCACCTCGACTTCCAGCATCACCTCGGGCTCGGCCACATCGACCGACTCGACCAGCTGTTCGGCCAGTCGCACCGCGTCGATGGTGTCCTTCATCACGATGAGGTTGATGCGCTCGTCTATATAGATGTCCTTGGTCTTGACCACGGTCTTGATCAGGTTCTGCACCTGCTTGGCTTCGGCATTGACCAGGAAGAAGGTGCGCGTCACCAGCTCCTTGTACTCGCGCTGCTTGGCTGCGGTGTTCGGATAGATCAGCACCGTGTTTTCCGACAGCACGCTGCGCTCGAGCTGGTTGGTGACCAGGATCAGGCGCATGACCTCGGCCACGGTCGTGTTGCGCACGAACAGCGTCACTTTCAGATCGGGGCGCACGTCCTTGTCGAACACGAAATTGATGCCGGTCGAGCGCGCGATCGCCTCGAACACGTTGCGCAGCGAGGTATCGCGGAATTCCAGCGTGACCTGCTTCTGGAACATGCCGCCGAGCGCGGCCGGTGCCGTCTGCTTCGGACGCGCATCCTCGACCTGGCGCAGCAGTTCGCGCGCGCCGGCATGCGTGTTGTCCTGTTCCAGCACATTGCGCAGCCGCGCCTCGGCGCCGGACAGATCCTTGCGCGCCAGCATCGTGCGCGCCTCGTTCGTCATCGCATCCAGACGCAGGCCGCGGACCATCTGGTCGCGCATGAACAGCGCGCGCTGGTTGCGCGGGTCGATTGCCAGCACCCGGTCGAGCAGGCCGGCAGCAGCATCACGGTTGCCCGCCGACCGTGCGGCATCGGCCTGCGACAGCAGCTTGGCGACCGCGATCTCGCGCTGGCGGAACCAGGTCGCCCGGTATTCGGCATTGTCCGGCGACTGCTTCGATGCCGCCTCGAACAGTGAGAGCGCGCGCTCCTGATCGCCCGCGATCAGCGCCTGCTTGCCGTCCTCGAAAGCCTGGTTGGTGGCGCAGCCGACAAGCACCGCGGTCACGATCAGGAGAAGAACCGCGCGCACGCGGGCCAGCTGGAATGCCTTCATTTTGCGCTTCCGAGGGTCAGGGTCTGCCGCTGCTTGAGCGGCTCGTACAGGAAGGTGACCGCACCGGTCGTCACCGACTCGACGCGGTACTGGTTGTTCAGCAGATCACCGGCACGCGCGACCAGGATGCGGTCGCCCTGTGCGAGGAATACCGTGGTGACGCCCTCCTCCGTCATGCGTCCCTGGTAGCGGAACGGCAGCGGCGGCGCCATCGGTGCCGGTGGCGGAGCAACCCGCACGGGCAGCTTCGGCGGTGGCGGCAGGAAGCTGTGGCTGGCGAACAGGTCACGGCCGATTTCGGCGGCGCTGCGCACCGGTGCCGACGCGAGGGCGGCTCCGCCGGCAGCGCTGCTCTCCGCG
>DATCUL010000146.1:0-2880 GCA_036567405.1 Methyloversatilis sp.
CCTTCGAACGCAAGCTTTTCGTGGTGCGCAAGCGCGTCGAGCATGCCGTGCGCGCGCTCAAGCTGGCCGACGTCAAGCAGTTCTACATTCCTTCGCTGTCGTCCCGCACCCTCGTTTACAAGGGGATGCTGCTGGCGCACCAGGTCGGCGAGTACTTCCTCGACCTGCAGGATGCGCGCACGCATTCGGCTCTGGCGCTGGTGCACCAGCGTTTTTCGACCAACACCTTCCCGACCTGGGATCTGGCGCACCCCTTCCGCATGATTGCCCACAACGGTGAAATCAACACCGTGCGTGGCAACATCAACTGGATGAAGGCGCGCCAGAAGTCGATGAAGTCGGCTGCGCTGGGCGAGGATCTTGACAAGCTGTGGCCGCTCATCGTCGAAGGCGGATCCGATTCCGCGTCCTTCGACAACGCGCTCGAACTGCTGGTGATGGGCGGCTATTCGCTGGCCCACGCGATGATGATGCTGATCCCGGAAGCCTGGGCCGGCAATCCGCTGATGGACGAAGAGCGCCGCGCGTTCTACGAATTCCACGCCGCGATCATGGAGCCGTGGGACGGCCCCGCCGCGGTCGCCTTCACCGACGGCCGTCAGATCGGTGCCACGCTGGACCGCAACGGCCTGCGGCCGGCGCGCTTCCTGGTGACCGACGACGACATGGTCGTGATGGCCTCCGAAATGGGCGTGCTGCCGATTCCGGACGAGCGCATCGTGCAGAAATGGCGCCTGCAGCCGGGCAAGATGTTCATGATCGACCTCGAAAAGGGCGCGATCATCGAGGACGGCGCGCTCAAGCACGAGCTGTCGACCGAATATCCGTACGACAAGTGGATCACCGATTCGCGTTTCTTCCTGACCGAGCTGGAAGAAGTTGCCTGCGCCAGTGCGCGCACGGAAAGCCTGCTCGATACTCAGCAGGCTTTCGGCTATACGCAGGAGGACATCAAGTTCATCCTGGCGCCGATGGCGTCGGCCGGGGAGGAAGCGGTCGGTTCGATGGGCAACGATTCGGCTCTGCCGGTGCTGTCGGACAAGAACAAGCCGCTGTATTCGTACTTCAAGCAGCTGTTCGCCCAGGTTACGAACCCGCCGATCGACCCGATCCGCGAGGAGATCGTGATGTCGCTCGCGTCCTTCATCGGCCCGCGCCCCAACCTGATGGGCGTGGCCGACAACGAGGACGGCCTGACGCCGCGCCTCGAAGTCACTCAGCCGGTGCTGACGAACGAAGACGTGCAGCGCCTGCGCGACATCGAACGGCTGACCGGCGGCAAGTACCGCTCGCTGGTGCTCGACATGACCTATCCGGTCGCTGACGGTGCCGCTGGCTGCGAAGCGACGCTTAAGAGACTGCAGGACGCGGCCGAAAGGTCGGTCGCCGACGGCTTCAACATCGTCATCCTGTCCGATCGCGCGGTGTCGCGCGATCGCGTCGCCGTGCCGGCGCTGCTGGCCACGTCTGCGGTGCATCACCATCTGGTGCGCAAGGGCCTGCGCACGCTGACCGGTCTGGTGATCGATACCGGCTCGGCGCGTGAAACCCACCATTTCGCGCTGCTCGCAGGTTATGGCGCAGAGGCGATCTGTCCGTGGCTGGCCTTCGATACCATCGCCGAAATCTCCAATGAGCTGCCGTCGGGGCTGTCGACCAAGGATGCGTCCAAGCGCTTCATCAAGGCAGTCGGCAAGGGCCTGAACAAGGTCATGTCGAAGATGGGCATTTCGACCTATCAGTCGTACAGCGGTGCGCAGATCTTCGAGGCGATCGGCCTGAATTCGGCGTTCGTCGCGCGTTATTTCACCGGCACCGCGACCCAGGTCGAAGGCATCGGCCTGCAGGAAGTCGCCGAGGAAGCGCTGCGTGCACATGCGGCGGCGTTCGGCAACGACCCGGTACTCGCCAACGCGCTGGACGCCGGCGGCGAATACGCCTTCCGCATCCGCGGCGAAGAGCACATGTGGACGCCGGACGCGATCGCCAAGCTGCAGCATTCGACGCGCTCGAACAAGTACGAGACGTACAAGGAATACGCGCGAATCATCAACGACCAGACCAGGCGCCACATGACCTTGCGTGGCCTGTTCGACATCAAGCCGGCCGGCCCTCCGGTGCCGCTGGCGGAGGTCGAACCTGCTGCCGAAATCGTCAAGCGCTTCGCTACAGGCGCCATGTCGCTCGGTTCGATCTCGACCGAAGCGCATACCGCGTTGGCTGTGGCGATGAACCGCATCGGCGGCAAGTCGAATACAGGCGAAGGCGGCGAGGATCCGATCCGCTTCAAGCCGGTGAACGAAGACACCACGCTCGACAAGCTGATCGGCTCGTCCCGCGTCGAAGTCGCGCTGCCGCTGAAGAAGGGCGATTCGCTGCGCTCGAAGATCAAGCAGGTAGCGTCCGGCCGTTTTGGCGTCACCGCCGAGTACCTGGCCAGCGCCGACCAACTGCAGATCAAGATGGCACAGGGCGCGAAGCCGGGTGAAGGTGGTCAGCTGCCCGGCCACAAGGTGTCGGAATACATCGGCTTCCTGCGCCACTCGGTGCCGGGTGTCGGCCTGATTTCGCCGCCGCCGCACCACGACATCTACTCGATCGAGGATCTGGCCCAGCTGATCCACGACCTGAAGAACTCGAACCCCGAGGCTTCGGTGTCGGTCAAGCTGGTGTCGGAAGTCGGCGTCGGCACGGTTGCCGCCGGCGTGTCCAAGGCCAAGGCCGACCACGTCGTGATCGCCGGCCACGACGGCGGCACCGGCGCCAGCCCGATTTCGTCGATCAAGCACTGCGGCACGCCGTGGGAACTTGGTCTGGCCGAAACCCAGCAGACCCTGGTGCTGAACCGCCTGCGCGGTCGCATCCGCGTGCAGGCCGATG
>DATCUL010000147.1:0-1502 GCA_036567405.1 Methyloversatilis sp.
CGACGGCGGCAGAACGCAGCGTTACAGCCTGTCGGTCGACACGCAGCGGCTGCAGGATGACGGCGTGCTCCGCTTCAGTGCGTATGCGATCCGTTCGGAACTGGATCTGTGGTCGAACTTCAGCTACCTGCTCGAAAACCCGGTCGACCTGAATCCGGCCGGCATCGCCGGCGACCAGTTCCGGCAGTCGGAACGGCGCACCGTGTTCGGCATGGCGACCAGCCGCAGCTGGGACGCCTCGCCAGCCGGGCTGCCGATGACCACGACGCTCGGCCTGCAGCTGCGCCACGACAGGCTGGATCCGGTCGGGCTGTACGCCACGGTGGCACGCAGCACGGTGGCCACCGTGCAGCAGAGCCGGGTGCGTCAGACCAGCGTCGGCCTGTATGGCGAGAATGCACTGCAGTGGACGCCCTGGCTGCGCAGCGTGGCCGGCCTGCGCGCCGACCATTTCGATTTCGATGTCGCCAGCTCGATCGCGCAGAACGCCGGTTCGGCGCGCGACCACATCGTGTCGCCCAAGCTGTCGCTGATAGCCGGGCCGTGGCAGCAGACCGAATGCTTCCTGAATTACGGCTACGGCTTCCACAGCAACGATGCGCGTGGCACCACCGCCCGTGTCACGGCGAAGACCGGCCAGCCGGTGTCGCCGGTCGATGCGCTGGTGCGCACGAAAGGGGGCGAAGTTGGCCTGCGGACGGAGTTCGTCGCCGGGCTGCAGAGCTCGCTGGCGGTGTGGACGCTGAAGCTGGATTCCGAACTGCTGTTTGTCGGCGATGCCGGCGACACCGAACCGAACCGTGCAAGCCGGCGTTCCGGCGTCGAATGGAACAATCGCTGGAAGGCCTCGCCCTGGCTGCTGTTCGATCTCGACCTGGCGTTCTCGCGGGCCCGCTTCACCGAAGACGACCCGGCCGGCAATCACGTGCCCGGTGCCGCGGGCCGGGTGGTCGCACTGGGCGCCAGCGTGAGCGATGCCGGGCCGTGGTTCGGTCATGTCCAGCTGCGCCACTTCGGCCCGCGTCCGCTGGTCGAGGACAACAGCCAGCGCTCGGCCTCGACCACGCTGGTCAATCTGCGCGTCGGCTATCGTGTCAGCCGCGATCTGCGGCTGGCGCTCGATGTGTTCAATCTGTTCGGCAGCAGGGCCAGCGACATCGATTACTACTACACGTCGCGGCTGCGCGGCGAGGCGGCTGCGGGTGTCGATGACCGCCACTTTCATCCGGTCGAGCCGCGCAACTTCCGGCTGACGCTGATGGCCAGTTTCTAGCTCTGTTGCCGGAGGTTTCTCGCGAGCATGGGGCGCTTCCGTAGAGGCAGATACGGCGATTTTCCCGGGAGCGACGGTTCTTGTCGGAGCGACCCATGGTCGCGATACGGACGTGGATCGGCAGTCGGAATGGATTCGACGTGGGCGATCGCGAGCATGGCTCGCTCCTGCAAATGCATCGCGCAACCGCCTCCCGCAGGAGCGAGCACTGCTCGCGACAGCACGGGCT
>DATCUL010000148.1:0-15955 GCA_036567405.1 Methyloversatilis sp.
ACTTGCGAGGTGCAGATGTTGGAATTGGCCTTTTCGCGGCGGATGTGTTGCTCGCGGGTTTGCAAGGCCATGCGCAGCGCCCGCTTGCCGCGCGCGTCCTTGGAGACGCCGATGATGCGGCCAGGGGCGGAGCGGACGGGCCGTCGTGTAGGCGTAGCCCACGTGACGCGAATCGCCGTCCATGTAGATGTCCACGCCGAGTCGGCCGAAGCGCAGATCCAGCCAGTCGGTCGGCGAATAGCGCACGAACGCCCAGGTGACCTGAGGTTGCCAGTTCCCTTCGCTGTTCAGCCAGCTCACGCCCTGCACCATGGCCGACCAGTGCGGGCCGAACGTCGCGTTGGCCTGGACACCGAGGCGTGTGTCGGCGCGAAAGCCGAGCTTGCCGCCTTCGTACCCCTTCGCCTGTTCCAGATCGCGGCGGAACTGGATGCCGTCCCGGCTGTGGTAGCCGGCGCCGAGCGTGCCGAAGCCACCCAGATGCCAGGTCGGCTCGGCATCGCCGTCATCCTGGGCGAGCACCGGCGTGGCGGCGATCAGGCACAGGAACGCGAGTGCGGGACAGGTTCTTTTCATGCGGCGTACTTCTTGGCGAGGAACAGGTGGCGGAATATCTGCGATCGGTTTGACGTTAACGAAGGTCTGGTGCCTGCACTTGAGCCCGTCGGGGCGCGCACTCGACTAAAATCGGGCTTCAAACAACTCCGATGGAAGTCTTCCAATGGCTGGTCATTCGAAATGGGCCAATATCCAGCACCGCAAGGGTCGTCAGGACGCCAAGCGGGGCAAGGTGTTTACCAAGCTGATCAAGGAAATCACCGTCGCGGCCCGCATGGGCGGCGGCGACGCCAACTTCAATCCGCGTCTGCGCATGGCGGTCGACAAGGCCAAGGCTGAAAACATGCCCGGCGACAACATCGATCGCGCGATCAAGCGTGGTACCGGCGAACTGGATGGCGCAAGCTACGAGGAAATCCGCTACGAGGGCTATGGTATCGGTGGCGCGGCCGTCATGGTCGACTGTCTCACCGACAACCGCACGCGCACCGTGGCGGACGTGCGGCATGCCTTCTCGAAGTATGGCGGCAATCTGGGCACCGACGGCTCGGTCGCCTTCATGTTCAAGCACTGCGGCCAGTTCATCTTCGCGCCGGGCACGCCGGAGGACGCACTGATGGAAGCCGCCCTCGAGGCAGGCGCCGAGGACGTCATCAGCAACGAGGACGGCTCGGTCGAAGTGCTCAGTCCGCCGGCCGATTTCGTCGCGGTCAGGGAGGCGCTCGAGAAGGCCGGTTTCAAGGCCGAATTCGCCGAGGTCACGATGAAGCCGATGAGCGAAAGCCCGCTGGCCGGCGAGGACACCGTCCGGATGCAGAAACTGCTCGACGTGCTCGACAGCCTGGACGACGTCCAGGAGGTGTACACCACCGCCGTGATGGACGAGGAAGACTGACCCTGCACAGGAGAGCGCCGATGCTGCTGACCACCACCCCCACGTTCGAAGGCCGGCCGATCCGCCAGTACCACGGCGTGGTCACCGGTGAGGCCATCATCGGCGCCAACATCTTCAAGGACATGTTCGCCAGCATCCGCAATGTGGTCGGCGGCCGCGCCGGCGCCTACGAAAGCACGCTGGCCGACGCGCGCGAGGCGGCGATGGAGGACATGCGCGAAGCCGCCGGAAAACTCGGCGCCAACGCCATCGTCGGTATCGACATCGACTACGAGGTGCTGGGCGCCGACAACGGCATGCTGATGGTGTGTGTCAGCGGCACGGCGGTCACCGTGGGCTGAGCGTCTGCATTGACAAACCCGCCGGTTTCGCCAGAATGCGGGTTCAGTTTGACGCGCCGATTTGTCTCAGCTTGCGGGCGCATAATAAATACGGCTAAAGCGAGGGCGACCCGGTCCTGGCTTTTGCCCACCGGGTTTTTTCATGTCGATCGATACATCCCTTCCTGCAGACAGCGTTGGCGTGGTGGCCGCCCGGTCGGCGCACTTCGGCGCGCCGCTGACCCTGAAGAGCGGTGCGGTGCTGCCCGGTTTCGACCTGATGTACGAAACCTACGGCGAACTGAATGCGGCGCGCTCGAACGCGGTGCTGGTCTGTCCGGCGCTGTCCGGCCACCATCATGCGGCCGGCGTGCGGGCCGATGATCCGTCCAACGTCGGCTGGTGGGACAACCTGATCGGCCCGGGCAAGCCGCTCGATACGCGCAAGTTCTTCGTGGTCGGCGTGAACAACCTCGGCGGCTGCCATGGCTCGAGCGGCCCGATCAGCGCCAACCCGGAGACTGGTCGTCCGTGGGGTGCCGACTTTCCGCTGGTGACGGTCGAGGACTGGGTGGCCGCGCAGTCGCGGCTGGCCGACCTGCTCGGCATCGATGCCTGGGCGGCGATCATCGGCGGCAGTCTGGGCGGCATGCAGGCGATGGCGTGGGCGATCGAATGCCCGGCGCGCGTGCGCCACGCGGTGGTGATCGCGTCCGCGCCCAAGCTCACGGCGCAGAACATCGCGTTCAACGATGTGGCGCGCCAGGCCATCATCACCGATCCGGACTTTCACGGCGGCCACTATTACGAACACGGCACGCTGCCACGCCGCGGCCTGCGTCTGGCGCGCATGCTGGGCCACATCACCTACCAGTCGGACGACCTGATGGCCGAGAAATTCGGCCGCCGGCTGCGCGCGGGCGGACGCAGGTTCAGCTATGAGGTGGAATTCGAGGTCGAGTCCTACCTGCGCTACCAGGGCGACAAGTTCGCCGCCAACTTCGACGCGAATACCTATCTGCTGGCCACCCGGGCGCTCGACTATTTTGATCCGGCCGGCAACGCCGGCGGCAACCTGACGGCCGCCTTCGCGCCGGTGCAGGCGGATTTTCTCGTGGTGTCGTTCTCCACCGACTGGCGCTTCGCACCCTCGCGCTCGCGCGAGATCGTCGATGCGCTGATGCGCAACCGGCGCAACGTCAGCTATGCGGAGGTCGAGTCGAGCGCCGGACACGATTCCTTCCTGCTCGACGATCCGCACTATCACGCGCTGCTGCGTGCCTACTTCGACAACATCACGGTGTGAGGCCGACATGAATGCACCGGATATACGCATGGATTACGACGTGATCGCTTCGTGGGTGGGCGAAGGCGCGCGCGTGCTCGACCTGGGCTGCGGCGACGGCGCGCTGCTGCGCCACCTGAAGGACCGGCGTGGCGCCAGTGGCTACGGCGTCGAGATCGACGTCGAGCGCGTGATCGCGGGCCTGAAGAACGGCGTCAACGTGCTGCAGATCGATCTGGAGGAAGGGTTGTACGACTTCGAGGACCAGAGTTTCGATCTGGTCATCATCTCGAACGCGCTGCAGACGCTGCACCGGACCGAAAAACTGCTGCGCGAAATGCTGCGCGTCGGCCGCGAGGCGGTCGTCAGCTTCCCGAACTTCGCCTACTGGAAGCACCGTGTCGCCATCATGGACGGTCACATGCCGGTGTCCGACCGGCTGCCCTACCAGTGGTACGACACGCCGAACGTGCGTTTCTTCACCATCGCCGATTTCGAGCAACTGTGCGACAAGCTGGGCATCGCGGTACGCGAGCGCCTGGTACTCGACGATGCCGGCCAGCCGGTCACCGACGACCCGAACTTCCTCGGCAGCTTCGCGCTATACCGGCTTGGATGACCCGGATTCAAGATTCAAGCTGCAAGATTCAAGGTGAAAGGCAGAACGATGCTTCGTTTCAACCTTGCATCTTGCAGCTTGCATCTTGCACCTTTCTTCTTTCCGCCCGCGCTGCGAGCCACACCAGCACGAGTACCGGCGCGCCGAGCAGTGCGGTGCCGGTGAAGAAGTAGGGATAGCCGTGCGCATCGACCACGACGCCTGAAAATCCGGCGATGAACTTGGGCAGCAGCAGCATCAGCGAGCTGAACAGCGCGTACTGCGTGGCCGAATAGGCGACATTGGTCAGTCCCGACAGGTAGGCGACGAAGGCGGACGAGGCGATGCCGGCCGACAGGTTGTCAGCCGACACGGCGAAGATCAGGCCGCCGACATCGTGCCCGCGCCCCGCCAGCCAGACGAACAGCAGGTTGGTGACCGAGGACAGGAATGCGCCGAGGAACAGCGTCTTCATCACACCGATGCGTGCGGTCAGCACGCCGCCGACCACCGCGCCGGCGATGGTCATGCCCACGCCGTACACCTTGGCCACGGTGGCAACCTCGTCCTTGGTGTACCCCATGTCGACATAGAAGGCGTTGGCCATGATGCCCATCACCACGTCTGAAATGCGGTAGGTGCCGATCAGCGCGAGCAGCAGCAGCGCCTGCCAGCGGTAGCGCCGGACGAAGTCGAGCACCGGCGACACCGCCGCGCCGTGCAGCCAGGCGGCCAGCTTCAGCAGCGGCCCGTGGAGGCCTTCGCCGGTCAGCCAGGCCAGGGTCCGGGCCTCGCGCTGCGCGGTTTCGTCGGACACCTGCACTTCGGGTTCGCGGATCATCAGCGTGGTGACGATGCCCACGCTCATGCTGGCCGCCATGACCAGATAGGCGAAGCGCCATGGCGCCTGCTCGTAGGCCTGGTCGGTGAGATCCACCGACGCCGCCAGCCACAGTACGCCGGCCGACGCCACGATCATCGCGATGCGGTAGCCGCCCTGATAGGTCGCGGCCATCGCGCCCTGCAGCCGCTGTTCGACCGCCTCTATCCGGTAGGCGTCGAGCGCGATGTCCTGGGTGGCTGACGCAAACGCCACGGCCAGTGCGCAATACGCCATGCGCGACAGATTTTCCGCCGGATCGGTGCCGGCCATGCCGAACAGCGCCACCGCGATGGCGACCTGCGAGGACAGCAGCCAGCTGCGGCGCCGGCCCAGCAGACGGGTCAGCAGCGGCAGCGGCAGCCGGTCGACCAGCGGCGACCACATCCACTTGAATGCATAGGCCAGGCCGATCCAGCTGAAATAGCCGATGGTCGAACGGTCTATGCCGGCCTCGCGCAGCCAGTAGGACAGCGAACCGAGCACCAGGATCAGCGGCAGCCCGGCCGAAAAGCCGAGGAACAGCATGCCGACGACGCGCGGGTGGGTGTAGACCTTCAGGCTGTCGAGCCAGCCGGTGTCAGCGTTGGTCGGTGTCAAGAGTGCGGAGAGGAAGAGCGGCAGGAACGCCGGAAGATACCAGCGCCCGGCGCTCGGTGACCATCGGGGTGGGCAATTCCCCGGTCGCGATCAGGCGTATTCGGCGAAGAACAGTCCCATGACTGCGGACAGCGAGCCTGCGGCTTCGGCGCAGGCGCCCTCGAAGGCCTGCGGCTCGAGCCGGGTGATCTGCCAGGCGGCGGGTGACGCAGCAGCGACGACGCTCGCCGGATCCAGCAGTTCGCCGTCGTAGCCCACTGCGCAGCGTGCCATGTGCAGCAGGCTGGCTTCGAATTCGTGCGGTGCGCCGTCGAGCGGATTGATCTGGGCGCCGATGGCGGCCGCGAAGCTGGTCGGAAGGCGCCACTCGCGCAACAGCGCGGCGCCGACTGCCGCGTAGTCGCAGCCTATGATTTCGCGTTCGACCAGGTCGGGTGCGACGCCCGAGGCGCGGCACTCGATCAGCGCCTGTTCCGCCAGTTGCGGCACGTGCATGTACATGACCATGTGACCGATGTCCGACAGCATGCCGCCGACGAACAGACGTTCGGAATCCAGCAGTCCGCAGCCCTTGGCGGCAGCACGGGCCAGCAGTCCGCGCATGGCGGATGCCCGCCAGAAGCGGGCAACGTCCATGCGCTCCGGACGCATGCCGGAGAACACGGCGGTCACGGTGGTTGCCAGCACGATGTCGTGCACCTGCTGCATGCCGAGCACGCTGACCGCACGCGACATGGTTTCGACCTTGCCCGGAAATCCATAGAACACGCTGTTGACGACGCGCAGCACCCGCATCGTGATGCCCGGGTCGGCCGCGACCACCTTGGCCAGATCGAGTACCGATCCTTCGGGGTCGTCGAACACCTGTTTCACACGATGGTAGATGGCCGGCAGCGTCACCAGTGCGCTTGTGCGCAGTGCCAGTTCCTGTGCGGTATGAGTGGACATGGTCGGATGCGGAACGATGACAATGATCTGAATTCGGCGTTCCGGCGGGAAACTTGAGCCGGGGCGTCAGTGTGCGGTCAGCCGGTCCTGCAGGCGCTGCAGAAGACGCCAGCCGGACCACAGCCGCCTGCCCCAGCGCCAGACGCGGCGTGGCCGCATCACGGCAACGCCGACCGCGAACGCGGCGACCGCTCCGGGATGCGCCCGCAGCCAGCCGGCACCGGCGCGAATCCGGTCACCCAGCCCCAGGACAGGTTCCAGGGCGGCGGACTGTGCAACCGCTTCGCGCCGCAGCGCGCGCGATCGCTCGACCAGACGTTCGCGCTTCAGTGCCAGACGCAGGCGGCGCTCGTTCATGAGCGCAGCGTATCCCGGTCACGTTTCAGTTCGTCGAGCGTCGACGCGAACAGCCGGCTGCCTTCCGCGATGCGCGCACGCGCGATGACCGCAGCGACGGCGCCGAGCGTGATGAACAGCGTCGAGAACAACGTCAGTGCCAGCAGCCGGTGGCTGTCCCACAGCAGAACGGTGATCAGTACTGCCAGAAAGGCGATGCCGAAGGCCAGAAAGGCGATGGCCAGTGCGCCATAGGCCAGTACTTCCGTCAGGCGCAAGGCTTCGTCGCGCGCCTCGACGGAGAACAGCTCCAGCCTGACCGACAGGATTTCTATCAGGCTGGCAGCGAATCCCCTGAGGGATGCGCCGAGGCGCTCGGGCCGGGGAGATGCCGACATCGGACGCTCAGCGGCGGCCGATCAGCAGTCCGACCAGCAGTCCGACACCGGCAGCGACGCCGATCGATTTCCACGGGTGGTCATGCACGTAATCGTCGGTTGCCCGAGCCACTTCGCGCGATTTTTCCTTCAGTGCGGCTTCCGCGTCGGCCAGCTTGTGACGGGCCGAAGTCAGGTTTTCCTGCATGCGCAGACGCAGCTCGCCCACTTTCTCGCCGGCCTGGCTCGCAGTCGCGCGCAGCAGTTCGTCGGCATCGGCAATCACCAGCTTCAGGTCGGCCACCAGCTTTTCCTTGGTGACGGTGGATTGATCGGTCATGTCGGTCATCGGGGTTCTCCTTGTCAAATCGGTTGAATGGCGTCTGATCGCGATCCGGGCAAATCGTTCTGCGCCCGGCGGGTTTCAGCTGCGTGCGCGACGGGTCAGGCCAAGCAGCGCCATTCCGGCCAGCAGCATGGCCCACGTCTGCGCTTCCGGCACCGGCGCGAGTGCCGCGGCGAACGCGCCCGCGACGATCTGATGTCCGGCGGTGGTGATATGCACGTCGTCCCAGAACAGGTAGCCGGCCGGATCGGCCGGGCAACCGTCCAGGGTCTGGCACGGGGTGGTCACGTCGGTCAGGCCGTACTGACCGGGATTGAGACCCGCGCTGTTCAGCAGGCCGAACACGTCGGCGGTGTGGAACTGCGCACCGACAAGGTTCTGCCCCAGCTGACCGAGCATCAGGGCCAGGCCGGTGTTGTACTCGACCGAACGGTAGGTGGCCAGGCCGGACGCAAGGCTGCCCTCCCCGAGCAGCGCCGGGGTCAGGCCCAGATTCGCCATGTTCGGCACCAGGAAGCTGCGGGCGCCCGCAGCGTAGAGCGTGGTGATGCTCAGTTGCAGATTGTCGAGCGCATTGGCTGCGGTCTGCGGATTGATCAGGGACGCCGGCAGGAAGAAGTCGTTCGGTCCCGCCCATACGAAGTACAGCGCGTTCGCGTCGGCCGCGTTGTGGGTCAGCGCAAGGTAGGTATCCACCTGGGCGCGTACGCCGGTACCGTTGAAGTAGTTCGCCGGCAGGTTGAAGGCGGCGGCTTCGCCGCTGTCGTCGGCGTAGTTGTCCGAACTGCTGTCGAGCGAGGGGCCGGTGCGCGCGCCGCCGACCGCGAAATCGGTCAGACCGATGCCGAGCGACTGCGCCAGATATTCGACGGCGACCGGGCCGTTCGAAAAACGTCCCTGTGCGTAGCCGTATGCAGGGCTGGGAAACAGGCCTCCGACCAGCGCTGCGAAATTGCCGTTGTCGGACAGGCTGTCGCCAAAGGCGACGATGCTGCTGTAGGCCGGCGGGTTTGCACTGGCAGGCGAAGCCACCATGCCCATGACTACGCTGCCCGCTACTGCCAGCACCAGATGGCGAATTGCTTTCATCATGACCCCTTTGTTATTGGTTGTAGACCGCCGGTTTCAGGCGATGTCGACATCGTAGTCGACAATGAGCGGTGCATGATCGCTGAAGCGCTGATCCTTGAAGACATGTGCCGACCGGGCGCGTGCGGCGATGCCCGGCGTCGCGATCTGGTAGTCGATGCGCCAGCCCACGTTCTTGGCCCGCGCCTGGCCGCGGTTGCTCCACCAGGTGTAGCAGTCGTCGGTCGCGTCCGGGTGCAGCGTGCGATAGACGTCGATCCAGCCGGCCTCGCGCAGCAGCGTGGTCATCCAGGCGCGTTCCTCCGGCAGGAAACCCGAGTTCTTCAGGTTGCCCTTCCAGTTCTTCAGGTCGATCTCCTGATGTGCGATGTTCCAGTCGCCGCAGATGACGATTTCCCGTCCGCTGGCACGCAGTCCGGCCAGGTGCGGCATGAAGGCGTCGAGGAAGCGGAACTTGGCTTCCTGCCGCTCCGGTGCGCTGGAGCCGGATGGCAGGTAGAGCGAGATGACCGACAGGCCGTTGAAGTCGGCCTCGACATAGCGCCCCTCGTTGTCGAATTCCTCGACGCCGAAGCCGGTCACGATGCGTGACGGTGCCTGTCGCGCATACAGACCGACGCCGCTGTAGCCCTTCTTCTGCGCGAAGTGAAAGTGGCCGGGCAGGCCACCGAGCGCCTCCGGCGCACGCATGGCCGGGTCGAGATCGGGGTACTGCGCCTTGAGTTCCTGCACCGCCAGCACGTCGGCGGCCTGTGTGGCGAGCCAGGGCCAGAGACCTTTGGTCGTTGCGGAACGGATTCCGTTGAGGTTGAGCGACACGATACGTAACATGGCCGGCTGTCCGTTCAGAAAGGGAAAAAACCGATGGATTCTAGACGCGAATTCGTGCAGTTCGCCTGCGACACCGGCGTGCTGCGCTTCGGCGCCTTCACCACCAAGGCCGGGCGCCAGTCGCCCTACTTTTTCAATGCCGGCCTGTTCAATAGTGGTGCATCGTTGTTAAAGCTTTGCGGTTTCTATGCCGAAACCATTCTGGATCGCGCGCCCGAGTTCGACATGCTGTTCGGTCCGGCCTACAAGGGCATCGTGCTGGCAGCCGGCACCGCGATGCAGATCGCACAGCGCGGCCGTGATCTGCCGTTCGCGTTCAACCGCAAGGAAGCCAAGGATCATGGCGAAGGCGGTACCCTGATCGGTGCGCCGCTCGAGGGGCGTGTGCTGATCATCGATGACGTGATCAGTGCCGGCACGTCGGTGCGGGAATCGGTCGAACTGATCCGTGCGGCCGGTGCCACGCCGGCCGGTGTGGCGATCGCGCTGGACCGGATGGAACGCGGAACTGGCGCGTTGTCGGCCGTGCAGGAAGTGGAACGTTCGTACGGCATGCCCGTGGTTGCCTGTGCCAGCCTCGATGACCTCGTCGGCTATCTGCGGAACACGCCGGGAATGGATGGCAATCTTGCCGCGGTAGAGGCCTACCGCGCGCAATACGGAGTCGGCACCTGAAGATGAATGTTCTGATGCTGCGTCACCTTGCGACCGTTGCTGCCGCGCTGGCGTGCCTTGGCATGCACGCGGCCGAGGCACGCGTCTATTGCTGCAAGGATGCACGCGGCCAGCAGGTTTGCGGTGATGTGCTGCCGGCGTCGTGCGCGGACCGCGGTTACAGGGAACTGAACCAGCACGGTACGACGGTCAAGCAGGTCGACGCTCCGCTGACCGAGGAACAGCGGATCCGGCGCGACGCGGAACTGAAGAAGGCGGCCGAAGCGGAAAAGGTGAAACAGGAACAGCGGCGGCGCGATGCCACGCTGCTGAATACCTACGCCACCGAACACGACATTGACATGGCGCGCGACCGCCGCGTGGCGGACATCGAGGAACTGCTGGCGCGGCTGCGCGAGCAGCAGCAGACCCTGCTGGCGCGGCAGAAGGGTCTCGAGGCCGACAAGGCCCGTTTCGAGACGAACTTCCCGGGCAAGCCCGTACCGGGAGGACTGAAGGACCGGCTCGATACCAACGCTGGCGACATCCGGCAGATGGCGGCCAACCTTGCCGCCAAGGAACGCGAACTGGCGGACACGCACAAGCGCTTTGAAGAAGACCGGGCGCGCTTCCGCGAGCTGTCTGGCGCCAGGGTGACCAGCGGATCCGCGGCGCATTGACCGGCCTGCCTGCGTGAGGAGCCGGATTCCGTCTCCTCCACCGAGGCTTTAGGACAGGCCCCTATCGGTACGGCAAGCCAGGCCCGGAGATCGCCATGGCGCCGCAAGAGTGGGCGGACGTCGATCCGGAAACGGCATCAGCGCGCCGGCGACTGGATGTGTTCGAGGCTGCGCCGGTACTGGATGGCCTCGCCTACATGGCGGCCGCCAATCTTTGCGGCGGCGGCGAGGTCGGCGATGGTGCGGGCCACCTTGAGGCAGCGATGATAGGCACGCGCGGAGAGATTCAGCTTCGCCATCGCGTGTCCGAGCAGGTCCCGCGCATTGCTGTCCATTTCGCAGTGACGATCGATATCGGCGGCTTCGAGCAACTGGTTGGGACGGCCCTGGCGCGCCAGCTGGCGCTGCCGCGCCGACAGTATCCGTTCGCGGACCGCTGCGGTCGTCTCGCCGGGGCCGGCGCGCAATTCGTGCTCGGCAAGCGGCGGCACCGTGACCTGCAGGTCGATGCGGTCCAGCAACGGACCGGACAGGCGACCCCGGTAGCGCGCCACCTGATCCGGCGTGCAACGGCAGCGGGCCGACGGGTGGCCGAGATAGCCGCAGGGACAGGGATTCATGGCGGCAAGCAGCTGAAAGCGGGCAGGAAAGCAGGTGCGGTGCGCCGCGCGCGCAATGGTGACATGACCGGTTTCGAGTGGTTCGCGCAGGGCTTCGAGTACGCGCCGGTCGAATTCCGGCAGTTCGTCGAGAAACAGCACGCCGTGGTGAGCCAGCGAAATTTCGCCCGGGCGCGGCACGGCGCCGCCACCCACCAGTGCGGCGGTGCTGGCCGAGTGGTGTGGCGCGCGGAACGGCCGCTGCGCCAGCCGGGCCGGATCGAACAGGCCGGCGCTGGACAGCACGGCGGCCACTTCCAGCGCCTCGCTTTCCGCCATGTCCGGCAGCAGGCCGGTGAAACGGGCTGCCAGCATCGACTTGCCGGTGCCCGGCGGGCCGCTCATCAGCAGCGAGTGCTGGCCGGCGGCGGCGATTTCCAGCGCGCGGCGCGCCTGCAGCTGACCGCGTACGTCGGCCAGATCCGGATAGATGGGGGCCGCCGGCGCAGCGATGGGTTCGGGACGGGACAACTGGTCGCGCCCGGACAGGTGGGCGCATACCTCGAGCAGCGAAGCCGCGGCACGGACATCGACCCCGCCCACCATCACCGCCTCGGCTGCCGACCCGGCCGGCAGCACGAAGCTGCGCCCGGATTCCCTGGCGCCCAGCGCCATCGGCAGCGCGCCGCGTACAGGGCGCAATGCTCCGGTCAGCGAAAGCTCGCCGGCAAATTCGATGTGGTCGAGCGCCGGTGCGTCGAGTGCGCCCGAAGCGACCAGAATACCGAGTGCGATCGGCAGATCGAAGCGGCCCGATTCCTTCGGCAGGTCGGCCGGTGCCAGATTGACGGTGATGCGCCGGGCCGGAAATTCGAAGCCGGAACTCAGTATCGCGGCCCGGACCCGGTCGCGCGCCTCGCGCACCTCGGTGTCGGGCAGCCCGACCAGAGAAAAGGCGGGCAGGCCGCTGGCGACGTGTACCTCGACCGCCACCTCGTGTGCCTGCATGCCGGCGAGCGAGCGACTGCGCAGTATCGCGAGCGACATGGCTTTGTCATTGAATGAAGTGCGCGCAGTCTAGCGCAGTCGCGCCGGATAAATGCCATATGTATGAACCGGACGCCCGATTCTCGTGCCGCGCTATAGGGTGTGTGCTGCGGCGCCGGACGAAGGCGTGTCCGCCGTGTGCATCAGGCGGTCCCAGAACATGAAGTACAACCCGTAGTTCATGCGACCCCTCAGGTGGTGGATGGCATGCGCGGTCGATGTGTTGATCCAGCGGCCCAGCCAGTGCGTGTTCATGCCATCGGGATAGAATTCGCGGCCGCAGTGACCGTAGATGTTGTAGACGGTCGACAGCGTCTGGAAGATCAGGAAGGCCAGCGGGTGTACCGGGATGACGAAAATGATCAGGCTCACGATGAGCGCTTCGGCCAGCGCTTCCGTCGGGTGGAAGCTGTAGGCGGCGAAGGCGGTCGGATGGATGGATCGGTGATGGACGCGGTGCATCGTCCCGAACAGCAGTGGCAGGTGCATCAGGCGGTGCAGCCAGTAGAAGAGCGTGTCATGCAGCATGAACATCAGTGGAATGCTGAGCCAGAACCACCAGACGGAATGGTCCTCGGGGCGGAAGTACAGCAGGCTGGCCCCGATCAGGCCGCAGCGGTACAGGACGCCGTTCACCAGCCCGAACACCAGTATCGTCAGCAGCGAATGCCGCAGTTCCCGGATGGCATGTCGCCGTGCGTCGAAATCCTGCGGTATGCCGGGCAGCGCACGGCCCCAGCCGCCGCTGTGTGTCGGTGCCACGAACAGATACATCGCGCCGGCAATGGCGAGGTAGCGGACACCGTAGAGCGCGATCGCGAACAACGCCGGCCACAGAAAGGGGTGGGCGGCGGTCAGGGCGTCGAACAGCAGCATCGTTTTACCCGGCGTGGCGCAGGTACTTGCGCAGGAAAGCCGACACGCGCGCTTCGTATTCGCCGGGATTGAAGTCGTGCAGATCCTCGTGCGCGGCACCGCCGACCACCCACAATTCCTTGGGCTCGCCAGCGGTCTCGAACAGGCGCTTCGTCTCCGACAGCGTCGTGTGACGGTCCTCGGCGCCCGAGGCGATCAGCAACGCGCAGTGCAGCGCCGGAAGTTGGGTGATCGGGCGCAACGCATCGGCTGAAAAACCCAGCCGGATCGGCAGCTGCCACAGCAGCAGTGGCGTGAAAATGCTGGCCATCGGCCCGGCGTGCAGTTCCAGCCGGTCCGCCACGGCTTCCTCGAGCGTGGGGAACATCGACTCCAGCACCGCTGCGTCGGGCGCCGGGCTGACCTTCGATAGCACGAAGGACGCGGCGCCGAGCGAAACGCCGATAACTGCGGTCCGTTCGCCCGGCAGCGTTTCCATCATGTAGTGCATGGCCGCCCTGACACCTTCGGCTTCGCGGTAGCCGAAGGTGATGCGCTCGCCGCCGCTTTCGCCGTGACCCGGCAGGTCGATGAGCATGACCGAATAGCCTGCGCGTGCCAGGAATTTCGCGCGCTCCAGCATCTGCCGGCGGTCGGCGCGGATGCCGTGCAACAGCAGTACCGCGCCCGCGCCGGGCGTGCCGCGGGAAAGCCAGCCGGAGATCGAGTCGCTGACCCTGTCATGCAGCATGAACGGGCGCGCGTGCAATTCGGTCGGCGGTGGGCCGACCGGAATCCTGGTGCGCTGGCTGAGCCACTCTCCGAGCGCAGCGAAGGCGATGCCGATGGCCAGGGGGACGGCAGCCAGTGCGATGAGAAGTCTGCGCATGAGCAGTGAATGATAGTGCGGTTCGCCCGCCGGATCGGCGTTGATCGGGTAGCAGCTTATAGTCCATCGTTCGAGGCTTGCCACCTCAAATTGGTTTCACCGCGTAAGTTCCACCCGACCGGTACCTTGCCGTGGGTGAAGAGGCACGTGCTCAGGGGTAGAGCAGCAGCTGGGTGCAGCGGAACAGCGCAAGCGTGCGGCCGGTTTCGCGGTGCGTGACCACGGCATCCCACACCTGGGTGGTGCGGCCACGGTGCACAGCGCTGGCGACGCACTCGACCGTGCCGTCGCGCGCGGTGCCCATATGATTGGACTTGAGCTCCACCGTGGTGAATCCGCTGGCGTGGGCAGGCAGGCAGGACATGCAGCCGCAACCGGCCGAGGTGTCGGCCAGCGTGACCACGCTGCCGGCGTGCAGAAAGCCGTTCGGCGCCATCAGCGCAGTCCTGACCGCAAGTTCGGCCCGCACCTCGCCGTCGCCGACATGGGTGATGACGATGCCCAGATGACCCGGCAGATGCGCCGATGCACGCTTGTTGAAATGATCCGGTGTCAGCATGGACGCTCCTTTAGGCCGCAGGTGAGGTTCGCCGGCCGGACCGGCGCCGCACTCGAGCTTACTTGCGCCGTGCGGTCGTGCAGCGTCCGGCGGTTCAGTCCGGTGTGCGCGGTGGTTCGTCGCGTACGCCGCGGATCACGCGGATCAGGCAGGCGATGAAGCCGGCACTGCCGACGAGCGCCATCAGTACGGTCTGCCACAGCACCCAGCCGCCGGTCTGGCTGTCGTCGATCAGATTGAGCAGGCTGAGCATCGTGCCCGACATGCCGACGATGGCAAAGGCAAGTGCGGCGAAGAAGAACAGGACGCGCATGATTCGGTGACCCGGGTGAGAACGGCGCTTGCCGGAAACGTATTGCCGCAGGCCGGTCGGCCCGGACGCTGTTTCCGCGCGCCCGACCGACCGGCCGCCAGGGGTTCAGCCTTCGAGCCTGCGGCGCAGCAGTTCGTTGACCTGGGCCGGGCTGGCCTTGCCCTTGCTGGCCTTCATCACCTGGCCGACCAGCGCGTTGAACGCCTTTTCCTTGCCGGCGCGGAATTCCTCGACCGACTTCGGGTTGGCTGCCAGCACCTCGTCGATGATGGGTTCGATCGCCGAGGCGTCGGTTACCTGCTTCAGGCCCTGGTCTTCGATGATGGCGTCAGCGCTCCGACCTTCGCCGCTCCACAGCGCCTCGAACACCTTTTTCGCGATGCTGTTCGAGATGGTGCTGTCGGCGATGCGCGCCACCAGCCCGGCCAGCTGCACCGGGCTGACCGGGCTGTCGGCGATGTCGCGCTCTTCCCGGTTGAGCCGGGCGGCCAGTTCGCCCATCACCCAGTTGGCCAGCGGCTTGGCCTGTGCGGCACCGGCCACGGCCAGTGCATCCAGGTAGTACTGCGCCATTTCGCGGCTGGCCGTCAGGCCGTTCGCGTCGTAGGGCGACAGTCCGTACTCGGCCTGCAGGCGGGCCGACAGCACAATCGGCAGTTCCGGCATCGACGCGCGCACCTGCGTCACCCAGTCGGCCGCGATCACCAGCGGCGGCAGGTCGGGGTCGGGGAAGTAGCGGTAGTCGTGCGCGTCTTCCTTGCTGCGCATCATGCGGGTTTCGCCGCTGTCCGGATCGAACAGCACCGTCGCCTGCTGGATCGGGTGGCCGTCCTCGATCTGCTCGATCTGCCACTGGATCTCGAAATCGATCGCCTGCTGCATGAAGCGGAAGCTGTTCAGGTTCTTGATTTCGCGCCGCGTGCCCAGCGGTTCGCCGGGGCGGCGCACGCTGACGTTGGCGTCGCAGCGGAAGCTGCCTTCCTGCATGTTGCCGTCGCAGATGTCGATCCAGCGCACCAGCGCGTGCAGCGCGCGCGCGTAGGCCACGGCCTCGGCGCTGGAGGTCATGTCCGGCTCGCTGACGATTTCCAGCAGCGGTGTGCCGGCGCGGTTCAGATCGATGCCGGACATGCCGTGGAAGTCCTCGTGCAGGCTCTTGCCGGCGTCCTCCTCGAGATGGGCGCGGGTCAGCCGCACCACCTTCTCGTAGGCCTTGTCGCCGTCGCCGACCCGTATCGTCAGCGCGCCGGCCACCATCACGTAGTGAAAGTGAGCCACGACGTAATAGGTGTCATG
>DATCUL010000149.1:0-1902 GCA_036567405.1 Methyloversatilis sp.
CCAGCAACCAGGGTATGGTCCAGTCATAGAACACGGTGTATCCCATCCACGCCCGCAAGCCCTGATAGGTCAGGCGCCCGCCGGGCAGCTCCACATGCTGACCCGGCTGCAGCGTCCATCGCCGGTCGCCGACGCGCAGCACCAGAACATGCTCCGCCGGCAGCTTGAATTCGTCGGCACGTTCCGGATCGATCAGCGTTCCGTCGAACTGCAGCATGGTCCATGCCTCGATGCCCGACTCTGGCAGATGCCAGTTCCGGGCCTGCCTGTACTCATGCAAGGGATATGCCGGCAGATGGACCGAACCGGTCACGCTGCCGGCGCCGCCTGCTGGCGTCCATGCGAAGGTGGGCGCGAAGCCCTTGTTGTGGCTGGTGTAGAAGCGGTAGCCGTGCAGCGTCAGCGGCGTCTGGTCGCCGATCACCATCTGCCCGACCGCACCCGAGGGATCGAGGAAGCGCACGACGTTCCGGGTCGGCCCGCGCCGCATGCCCGGGCCATAGTCGATACGGAAGCCGTCATTGGCAAAGCGAACCCGATCGAGCCGGCCGAAATGCCAGGGCCCCGCCTCGACCGCTGACAGCTGTCCGTCGAACCAGGTCCCGTCGGTCAGTTCCAGTTGCCCCTTCAGATAGGTCAGGCGCCCGGCGGCCACAAGCACGATCAGCGCCAGCAGGCACAGGTGGAACACCAGCAGCGGCAGCTGCCGGCGGAAGATGCCATTGCTGGCGATGGCCGCCATCAGGTTGATGGCGCACAGCGTGAGTGGCAGCACCAGGGCCCAGACGGTGCGCGTATCGCTGAGGTAGGCGGCAACCACGCCGACCGCCAGCAGCACGAGGATGGCAAGCGTCAGCTTCAGCGAGGCGAGCTGCGGCAGCAGTCGCGACAGCCGGCCACGCGGCGCACGTGATGGAGTCGATGCGGCTGACATGGACGGGGTCACGGCGGATTGGTGCAATTCTCGTTGGAATCGCGCATCCAGCTGCGGCCGCTCTGGCCGTTACCCGGCGTGCCCCTTGAGCCGCAGTTCGTGTCCGACCAGTTGCCGCTGGTGGCAAAGGTGCGGATCTTGTTGATCGCATTCAGGTAGTACGGCTCCTGGTTGTACGCCGCCGTGGTGTTGTTGCGCACCTGCGTGCCGGCCACCTGACCGGCCTCCGGCCCGACGTCGTTCAGATTCACCAGCAGCGCCTTGTTTTTCCAGCCGTGCGGCACCGCCACATGACACCAGTTGCAGCGCATGCGGCCGATCTTGTCGGCGTGATACGAATGCAGATTGCTGTCCTTGCTGCCGCCGAAACCGCTGGAACCGCCGCCCCGCGTCGCATAAAGGCTGTAGCTGTGGCACTTGAAGCACAGACCGTCGGCCTGCTGTCCGGTACCGGTGGACGTGTTCCAGGCGCCCTTGAGCAGGAAGTTGTTGTTGGAGCCGTGCGGCCCCCAGGGACTTCCGTTCTCGCCGCCGTTCGGAATCACCGACGCCGTGCCCGATGCGACGCCGGAGCCGTGACAGTCGGTGCAGTACATGGTCTGGGTACCCACGGCGTTGCGCCAGGGGAAGTTCCAGTTTGCGGCCCCCGCGTTGCGGACCGCCGGCGTGCGGCCGGTGCTGTCCATCACCGGATGCCAGGACCGGTGGTTGTTGGTGGTGAAGTTGGCGCCGGCGCCGCTGTCGGTCGTCGTCGTCTCGCCCTTGTGGGCCACCGGGGCCTGGAATTCACGCGCCTGGTTGGTGTACTGGGTCAGATTGTTGGTGCCGGTGGGCGTGCCGCCGGTGAAGCTGCCCAGTGTAGGCCGGCTGCCGTTGGGGTGGTTGTTGTTGTCGGTATAGCCATAGTCCGAGTGGCACTTGAGGCAGATCTGGTACTCGCGGGTCACGTGGTTCGCACTGGCGCTGGT
>DATCUL010000150.1:0-2378 GCA_036567405.1 Methyloversatilis sp.
CGCTCTGATCGTGTACGACGCACGCACGCTGGAAGAGGTCAAGCGCATCCCGATGAGCAAGCCGGTGGGCAAGTACAACGTCTGGAACAAGATCAGCCGTTCGGAAGGCACGAGCCACTGAACTCTGAGCCGTCCCCCCTGCGGCAGCCACGAGGTCAAAGTTTCAGTTGCTCCAGAATTGGCTGTATCGATTCTTCGGGAAGTTCAACCTCGGTCAGGATGCTGCGAATCCTGGCAATGTCCCGTTCCCCAACAGCCTTATCAAATTCATCCATCAATCCGCTTACGTATAGGCGTTCGTTAACAGTCATGCCAGCATATCTTTTTTCCATTTGACCTATGGCTTAAGAACGGAGAAGTCAGTTATTCTGACGTTCTTCGGATCAATAATGAGCTCTGGAAGGCCACCATTATTTCCATCCAAAGTAAGTGCCGATCTTGAGCTGATAACATCTGAAAAATTGATCCTTCCTTTAATAAGAAAGTCAGCCGTATTTATTGCTCCACTCGGCCCACCTGATGGCAGACCCGCTGCATCCCTGAAATTACTAACGGTTCTTGGATCTTTCGTTGTCCACGAGAATCCTTCTGCTCGTGCGTCCCCACCGAAGACTCGATATACGGTTGCTTCGCCCTTTACGGCACTCGAGAACTCGTCAAGAACAATATTAGACGCTTTCCCCCCAAAACCACTGGTGCTTGCAGCAATCCCACGTGAAGCCAATTGCCCCAAACCACCGACGGCATATCCTGCACTCACGACATCAACCGCCAGTCGCCCTGCCTCCACGCCCGCGGTAATCGATCCATCCCAATCCCCGCTTTCGTAGGCGCGGGACAGCGTGTCTATGCGGCTTCCATACCCCGTCGCAATCGCGTCACCGACCCGCGACCTGAACTCGGGGTCGTTCACGATGGCCTTGAGCGCAACCATCGTTTCGGGAAGGTGCTCGACGAGATCGATGATGGCTTCAGCCTGCTCGTATGTCTGATAACCAATGCCACCGCCGATGCCGACCAGCAGGCCGGTATCCTGCATCTTGCTGATGCCCGCATAGCGGAGATAGACGCCGGCGCGACAGGTGACGGTTCTGCAAGCCGCAAGTGCGGCTTCGCGATCATTGCCCTGCCTGCGCGTCAGATAGTTATTCACCGTCGCGTTCTGCGCGGCCCGCCCGGCTGTCAGTGCGTCCCCGCCCAGAGCGTCCGCGGCGGCGCCGCCGGCCAGCATCGACAGTGCGGTCAACGCGATTTCGCGGTTTCTGTCCTGCAGTCCCAGCGCCTGATCGAGCGGCTGTTCCACCAGCGTTGCGGCGATGGCGCCGACTGCACCCGAATAGGCGTCTGCGCCACTAGCCCGGGCGACAAGCGCACCGAGCACACCATGCGCGAGCGCGTGGCCGAGGGTGCCCTGCGCGCCGAAATTGCCGCGTCCGATTTCATTGGCACCGCGCGCGGCCGCTTCGTTGACGACCGAATCCAGCAGCGCCGACTGGAATCCGCGGCCGGTCAGCTCGCCCACTGCACCTGCGGCCAGCGTGCGCACCGAAAACTGCTGGAACGCATCGTCAAGGTTGGCACTGCTCCAGGCGCCGGCACCGGCTGTGAAACCACCCGCCAAGCCGTTCGTCAGGGCACCGCCAAGATCGATGCTGCCGCGCGAAACAAGCTGGCTGACCGAACTCGAAAGCGTCTGCGTGACTGCCGCGCTGGCAATCGTGTTGCCCAGTCCCGCCGAGGCCCCGGTCGTCGCGGCGGCAAAGGTGGCGCCGAACTCGGTGGCGAAGCTGCCGACCAGGGCCGACACTTCGGGTCCGACGAGCAGGCTGACCGACAGGCCGGCCACGACGCCCAGCAGGTCGCCAAAGCCTCCGTTTGCATGGAACCGGAAATGGAGATTGTCGCGCGCGACCTCGTGTTCGAAGTTGTCGCCGAGCACAGCCGCAATCTGCGCCTCGAAGGCCTGGCTGAGCACCGCAGTGCTTTCGGCACTCTCGCCGACGACACGGAATTCGCCGGACACCGAGCTGACCCCACCGGCATTCAGATCCCATCGCGCCGCTTGCATGAAACCGCCCGGCTGTACCGTATCGCCTTCGATGACGAGCGTGCCGCCGCTGACCTTGCGCCGCTCGTAGTAGTAGGCCGAGCGCTTGCGGTTCTCGAGCTCTTCCGCGGTCACTGCCAGCGCGCCGTCGGTCAGGACGAAACCCGTGTTGTCGATATGCCCGCCGGTCAGGGCGATGGCGACTGCGGCACCGAGTTCGCCGCCGGGAACGGCCACCAGCCGGTTCTGCCAGTCGTCAGGCAGATAGACCCACGGAAAGAGGCGGCCGTCGGTTTCGACGTACCACAGCATCTGCGCCGTCACCTGCGAC
>DATCUL010000151.1:0-10935 GCA_036567405.1 Methyloversatilis sp.
GGCGAAACCGTGCGCGTCGGCGAGGACGTGCTGCCGCACCGCGCCGGCGACTTCTCGCACGGCGACGAGGTGATCGCCTTTGCCCGCCCGCACGAACTGGACATCGTGACCGACGCGTCGTCGACCGAAGGCGTCGCGGCGCGGATCGCCCGCATACTCGCGTTCGGCGTGACCGCGCGCATCGAACTGGACGGACTGAACGGCTCCACCGGGCAGCACTTCGAAGTCGAACTGACGCGCACCCGGGTCGAGGAACTGGGCCTGCACGAAGGCCAGCCGGTGCGCCTGCTACCCTCGCGGCTGCGCGTGTTCGCCCGCTGAACCCGAATCAATGAAAGAACAGGCATCATGAATTTCCAGCAGTTGCGCATCATCCGTGAAACCGTCAGGCGGCAGTTCAACCTGACCGAAGTCGCGAACGCGCTGTTCACGTCGCAGTCCGGCGTGAGCAAGCACATCAAGGATCTGGAGGACGAACTCGGCATCGAGCTGTTCGTGCGCAAGGGCAAGCGCCTGCTCGGTCTGACCGAGCCGGGCAGCGAACTGGTGGAGATCGTCGAGCGCATGCTGCTCGATGCCGGCAACATCAAGCGCCTGGCCGAACAGTTCGCGCGCCGCGACGAAGGCCAGCTGCGCATCGCCACCACGCACACCCAGGCGCGCTACGCGCTGCCGCGCGTGGTGACGGAATTCAAGCGCCTGTTTCCCAAGGTGCACCTGGTGCTGCTGCAGGCCAGTCCGAGCGAAATCGTGGAACTGCTGAACGACGGCGAAGCGGACATCGGCATCGCCACGGAAACGCTGGCCGGCGTGCCGGAACTGGTGACCTTCCCGTTCCATTCCTGGCATCACACCGCCATCGTACCGGCCGGGCATCCGCTCGAATCGGTATCGCCACTGACACTGGAGGCGATTGCCGAGTATCCGGTGGTGACCTATCACGAAGGCTTCACCGGTCGCTCCAGCATCGATGCAACGTTCGCGCGTGCCGGTCTGCTGCCCGACATCGTGATGTCGGCGCTCGATGCAGACGTGATCAAGACCTATGTGGAACTCGGACTGGGCGTGGGCATCGTCGCCTCGGTGGCATTCGATGCTGCACGCGACAGCGGCCTGCGGCTGCTCGACAGCAATCACCTGTTCGGCGCCAACACGACGCTGATCGCGCTGCGCCGCAAGCACTACCTGCGCGGCTATGCCTACCGCTTCATCGAATTGTGCGAACCGTCGCTCAACGAGGTGACGGTCAAGGCGGCGCTGAAGCCGGCATCGGCAGAAGACTGAGGCAAGGGAGAGGCGACAACTGTCGCGGGGGAGATGCGGGCAGGGAACCAGGCTTGCGGCCGGCCCGGGATCTGCCTGCAGCCGGCAGCGCTGTACGGCTGCAGGCACACATGTGTGTCAGATGCCGCGCAAGCCCTGGCGCAGCGAACTCTGCAGCGCGGAGGTTTCGCGGTGCAGCGCCATCAGGCGTTCGGACAGCGCGAGCAGATAGTCCTCCATCATGCGCGACAGCTCGCGCACCGACTGATTCGGCGAACCGGCCATGGCACGGCTGGCATCGATGCGCACTTGCAGGTCACGCAGCACTGCCTGCTTGTCCGGCGGGCAGGTATTGATGAAATTCTCGATCACGCGCCGTCGCTCCGCGAAATAGGCTTGAGGATCGGCATGCGCCAGATCCCTCCAGCCATCAAAATCAAACTGCTCCGATTCCGACATCCCGTGCCCCCAGTCGCATCCGCTTGCTTACGGCAATTGGACCACGGAGGTCGTGACCTTATCGCGGCAGGGTTTCACGTGCGGCAACAAGGCGCGCAGCCTGTTCCACACCCTGGTAGGCCAGCTGGCCGGACAGGTCCGGACACAGCGCGTCGGTATTGACCATGTCGAGCGTCGTCTGCACCCAGGCACGCACTTCCTGTGCACGCATGAACAGGCCGCGTGCTTCGGCATCGGCGGCTTCGCCAGCCAGATTCAGCGCGGTCACCATGGCTTCGTTGCCGAGCGCCTCGATCGACGTCATCAGCCGCATGATCTCTGCATGGTGCGCCTGCACGCTCGCCGCAGGCAGCAGCGCAGCAGCGGGAAACGGGGACGAAATCGGCTGGATCAGGGTAGCTTCGGCCATGGTGTGACTCCCTCTGTTTACTGTCGGCGAAGTGCCGGTTGATGAGTACTTATCGACTCTGATTCAGTACTCTTTAGGGGCAGAGAGATTGCACGGCGGAAATAATTCAACACATTGATCCATAAATAAAAAACCCGCGACCCCAGAGGGTGTCGCGGGTTTTCCCGGAAAGTCTTCCGGAATCGCCGTTCAGGCGGCCTGCGCGATCTGTGCGATCAGGCTGGAGCGGGACACACCACGTGCCTCGCCGAGCGAACCGAGCAGCTCCTTCATGTCGAGGATGAGCACGATCTGACCATTCGACAGCGTGGTCACACCGGCCACGCCCTTCGGACGGAAATCGTCCAGGCTCTTGATCACCGCGTCCTCGCGTCCGGCGAAGTTGTCGATCGCCAGGATGAAGGACGATTCGGCCGTCTGCATCAGCACGCCGTACTGCGGATAATTCTTCTGCGGCCAGCCGAGCAGCCGGGCCAGCGGCAGTACCGGCATCACCTCGCCGCGCACCACCATCGTCGCACGCCCGCCGACTTCCTGAATGTCCTGCGGCTGGATCGGCAGGATTTCGCGCACCATCGACAGCGGCACAGCGAAGTGCTGTTCGTCCAGACGCACCAGCAGCACCGGAAGGATGGCCAGCGTCAGCGGCAGGGAGATCACGAAGGTCGTGCCCTTGCCCTGCGTCGAGCGGATCTCGATCGAACCGTTGAGCTTCTGGATATTGGTCTTGACCACATCCATGCCGACGCCGCGACCGGACACGTCCGACACGGTGGCCGCCATCGAGAAGCCCGGCAGGAACACCAGATTCAGGCTCGCGCGTTCGTCCAGCGTGTTGGCTTCCTCATCGGTGATCAGGCCCTTCTCCAGCGCCTTGGCGCGCAGGCGCTCGGCATTCATGCCGCGTCCGTCGTCCGCCACCATGATGACGATGTGGTCGCCTTCCTGGCGCGCTTCGAGGCGCACAACCGACTTGCCCGTCTTGCCCTGCGCCATGCGCTCTTCCGGCGTTTCCACGCCATGATCGACCGCATTGCGGATCAGGTGGATGATCGGATCGGACAGATCCTCGATCATTGTCTTGTCGATTTCCGTTTCTTCGCCGGACAGCATCAGTTCGACGTCCTTGCCCAGGTTGCGGGCGAGATCGCGGGCGATGCGCGGGTATTTCTGGAACAGGCGGCCGATCGGCTGCATGCGGGTCTTCATCACCGCGTTCTGCAGATCCGACACCAGCAGGTCGAGCTGGCTCACAGCCGCGTCGAGCGCGTGCAGCGTCTCGCTGTCGTTCTTGCCGGCGAGAATGTCCGCGCGCAGCGAGGTCAGACGGTTCTTGGTCAGGCCGATTTCGCCCGACAGGTTCAGCACCTGATCAAGCCGCGAGGTATCGACGCGAATCGAATTGTCACGTCCCTTTTCCGCATCGCGGCGACCAGCCGGAGCAGCGGTACCGGGGCGGTCCGTGCCTCGACGGCCGAAGGCCGCATTGACCACGGCGTTGACATCGCCATCGTTGGCGGAGCGCGCGGCTGCCGGTTCCGGCACGGCCTGGGGAGCGACCGGAACGACGCCGGTCACCGCCTGATGCAGCATCGCCCAGTCGGGCTCTTCGCCTGCAGTTCCGGCACTGCGCGCAGAAGCGGCAACCGGCACCGGAGCGGATACGGGTGCCGCAGCCTTGACCGATTCCACCAGCTCGCCTGCCAGAGCGGCACGCAGCCGGGCCATCACGCTGGCATCCGCAGCCGCCGGCAACATGCCGCGCTCGAGTGAACCAAACATGTCGCGCACGATTCCGGTGGCGTCCAGGATGACGTCCATCAGTATCGGCGTGATGGCCATTTCACCGTTGCGCAGCTTGTCGAAAAGGTTTTCCGTCAGGTGACACAGCGTGACGAGTTCGGCTGCATTCAGAAAGCCCGCGCCACCCTTGATGGTGTGGAAACCTCGGAATATTTCATTCAGCAGCCCGCGATCGCCCGGCGTCTTTTCCAGATCGACCAGCTTGTTGTCCACGCCGGACAACAGGTCGGTAGCTTCGACCAGAAAGTCCTGAAGCAGATCTTCCATACCCTGAAAGTCACTCATCTTTCGCTCCTGTGACAGGTCGGGCCATCGTCGCCCCACTCCGCCCTGCTGCACCCGTTGTTCCGGTTTTACCGGGCACTCGGTGCCCGCCCAACCGACCTTTTCGTGCTCTTCAGCCCCTGCTCCCGCCTCAGAAACCGAGACTTTCGAGCAGGTCGTCAACCTGTTCCTGGCTGGTCACCACGTCACTGCGACCGGCTGCATTGATCACCGGCCCGTTCAGCAGTCCTTCCGGCGTGGTGGCTCGCTTGTCCGCCGGCATGGCCTCGATCAGCACCTGAACCAGACCGTTCTCCAGCTTTTGCGACATTTCCACGATTTTCTTGATCACCTGTCCGGTCAGATCCTGAAAATCCTGGGCCATCATGATTTCGTTCAGCTGTGCACGGGTATCACGCGCGAACCCTGGTACATCGCCGAGAAAGCCACGGGTATCGGCGGCCAGCGCCTTGAACTCCTCGACCGACAGTTCGTTGCGGTACAGCTTTTCCCAGCGAGAATGCAGCGAGCTGGAACGCTTCTCGACGTCGTCTTGCAGCGGACTCGCGATATCGATCGAGTTCAGAACACGGCTGGCCGCGCTTTCCGTCATCTGCGCCACATAGTTCAGGCGGCTGCGCGCATCCGGCATCTGCTTCGCCACTTCTTCCAGCGCGTCGTCGTAGCCAAGTTCGCGCAGCGTGTCGTGCAACTGGCGTGCCAGATGACCGACCTTGTTGAACACGTTCTCGCAGCTGTGCTCTTCCTCATGATCGGCGGCTGCATGCGAGGTCGCGTACTCGCTGGACACCGAATCGAACAGCGCTTCGAGGTCGGCGCTGTCGCCGGAATTCCCGGCCACCTCGGGCACGACTTCCAGCCTCACCTTCTGCGGCGTCTCGGACGCGATGCTGTCGAACAATGCCTGCAGGTCGTCGGAATCGCCCGTTTCATCAAGCTTGTGCTTCTTCACGATGTCATCTCCCGATGCAGGCTCATGCGGCCTTCTGGTTCATCTTTTCAAAAATCTTGGTCAGTTTCTCGCTCAGCGTCGCGGCGGTGAAAGGCTTCACGATGTAGCCGGACGCACCGGCCTGGGCAGCTTCGATGATGTTTTCCTTCTTCGCCTCGGCGGTGATCATCAGCAGCGGAAGGTGCTTGAGCGCGGCATCCGCACGCATCGCACGCAGCAACTCGATGCCCGTCATGTTCGGCATGTTCCAGTCGGACACCACGAAGTCGAACTCGGACGCCCTGAGCTTCTGCAGTGCGACCACGCCGTCCTCGGCCTCGTCGACGTTGGTGAAGCCGAGTTCCTTCAGCAGGTTCCGCACGATGCGGCGCATGGTCGAGAAGTCATCAACGACGAGAAATTTCATCTTGGGATCAGACATGGCCTACCTCTCTCAGGCTTTGTGAGTTTGCAGCAGCGGGCGCAGCGTATCGGCCAGCACTTCTGCATCGAATTTCGCCACATAGGCGTCGACACCGACGCTCTTGCCCATCGCGCGGTTCGCTTCCGACGACAGCGACGAGTGCATCACTACCGGTATGTCGGAAAACCTCGGGTCGTTCTTGATGTTTCTGGTCAACACATAGCCATCCATTTCCGGCATTTCCGCGTCGACGAGGATCAGGTCGATCTCGTCGGTCAGCGGCAAGCCGGTCTGCGAAGCGTGGGCCGCCATGCCTTGCAGCCGCGCCCAGGCTTCCGCGCCATTGGTCGCGTGCTTGTGGCGGATGTTCAGCTTGTCCAGCACTTCGGCGATCTTCTTGCGGGCGACCGCCGAGTCATCGACGAAAAACACGTTCGGGTCGTAGTTGCCGCCCAGCGGCGGAATCTCGCCGATCACGGCATCACCGAAGGTGCCCGCCAGAATGCTTTCGACGTCGAGTATCGACACCAGCCTGCCATCATCCAGTTCGGTGATGGCGGTGATGTAGAGCTGCTCGCTGGTCACGACCGATTCTGGCGCACGCACTCGATCCCAGTCGACGCGGATGATGCGATCGACCTCGTGCACCAGGAAACCCAGCGTGCGCTTGCTGTACTCGGTCACCATCATCGCGCCACCCATGCCTTCGGGCGCGTCGGCGAGGTTCATGATGCGTGCCAGGGACAGCACCGGAATGACGTTCCCACGCAGCGAGATCAGGCCCTCCACGCCGCCCGGCATGTTGGGAGTCGGCGTCACGGTCGGCGTGCGGCTGACTTCACGCACCTTGAATACGTTGATGCCGAACAGCTCATGCGTGCCGAGCGAGAACAACAGGATTTCCATCTTGTTCGAGCCGGCCAGCTTGGTACGGGCATCGACCTGTTCGAGCAGGTTGTGATCGGGTCTGTCCATGTTCTGTCTCCTGTCCACTTCAGGCGGCGGCCCGATCGCGGCCACTGGAGCGGCGGATCAGGCGGGTAATCGTTTCGGCCAGGCGCTGTGCCTCGAATTTGGATACGTACTCGTCGACGCCGACCGAACGGCCGAGCTGCTGATTGGAACCGGACGACAGCGAGGAGTGCATCACCACCGGGATGTCCGCAAACCGCGGGTCGGCCTTGATATGCTTGGTCAGGATGTAACCGTCCATCTCGGGCATCTCGACGTCGGTCAGGATGATGCTGATCAGCTCCTTGACCTTGCGCCCGCTCGACTCGGCGTAGGACGCAACCTTCTGCAGTTCGGTCCACATCTGGGCGCCGTTGATCGCGGACACATAGCGCACACCCATCAGGTCCAGCGTCCTCACGATCTGGTTGCGTGCGACCGGAGAGTCGTCGCAGAAGAAGACCGTCGCATCGTCGATGCCCAGCGGCTCGATGTCCTTGAACGCCAGATCGTTGTCGATGTCGGCGGTCTCGGACAGAATCTTCTCCACGTCCAGCATCATCACCAGGCGGTGGTCGGCCAGTTCGGTCACCGCAGTGACCAGCCCCCCAAGATTGGCGGTCAGCATCGCGGGCGGAACACGCATCTGCGACCAGTCCAGCCGCAGAATGGTATCCACCGACTCGACCAGAAATCCCTGCGTGTGACCGTTGTATTCGGTAACGATCATCACGTCACGCGGCGTATCGCTCGGGAACTGCGCGAATTTGGCCAGATCGACCACCGGCACAAGCGCACCGCGCAGGCTCACCATGCCTTCGACCGCGTTCGGCATCTCCGGCGCGGCAGTGATAGTCGGGGTACGCATCACTTCGCGTACCTTGAAGACGTTGATGCCGAATGTCTCGCGTCGTCCGGTGCGGCTGTCCACGCCAAGCGAAAACATCAGTATTTCGAGCTTGTTGGTACCCGCAAGCTTGGTGCGGGCATCGATATTCTTGAGTAACTCTGACATGTCGGCCTCGTCTGTCTGGTCAGTGGCACGAAAACAACCGGGTGCTGATGAGTTTACGGCAATGCCCCAAAACTCTTGAATCCCCTTTTGCAGGATCGCAGATCACGGAAGCAGTGCGGTGCGCAGTCATCGTAGTCCGGCAAAAATACGCCGCAACATACTGATCGACAAGGGATTTGAAAAACAAATGGCCGCATCCGGAGTAGAAGCGGCCATTCATGGCGAAGCCATCACCGTCAGGATTGGGCTGCATTCCGCACCCCGACCATGACGGCCTCGGCTCAGGTCAGACGCGGAAGCGCGCGCCCAGGGATTCCAGATCGAGTGCGAGGGCGCGCAGACGCTGCGCCTCGTCGGCAATCGCGACGATGGCGCCGCTGTTCTCTTCGGCCATCTGCGCGATCTGCTCCACGGTCCGGGCGACTTCGTGGCTGGCAGTGGTCTGTTCGCTGACGGATTCGGCAATGCCCACGATGCCGGTGGACGTCGATGCGGCGGCCTGGGCAGCGCGACCCAGCGCGCTGGCGACCTGCGCAAGCTGGTCACGCGAGGTATCGATTGCCTGCACACCACGGGATACAACGGTTTCGACGCTGCCTGCCCGGACGTCCAGCGTGCGCGTGATGGCTTCGATCTGATGCGCCGACTGAGCCGACTTCTCGGCCAGTTTGCGCACTTCGTCGGCAACCACCGCGAAACCGCGACCCTGTTCACCGGCCCGCGCCGCTTCGATGGCCGCATTCAGGGCGAGCAGATTGGTCTGTTCGGCGATGTCCTTGACCTGGCGGGTCATGTCTCCGATGGCACGCGTGCTCTCGACGAAGGCGCCAGCCGCCTGGGAAATCTCGCCGACCACATTGCCGACCTCGTCCAGCTCGGCCGTCACCAGATTGATGGCACGGCGGCCGTTGTCCGCCTCGTCGCGGCTCGATTCGGCGTGTTGTCGCATGTCTGCCGCGCTGTCCGACACGCTGTTGATGGACACCGACAGCTGTTCGATGGTCGCCGCCATCGACGACGCCGACTGGCTCTGCTGATTCGACGATTCGCTGATCTGCTGGGTGCCACTGGCCAGCACCAGCGTCACCCGGCTGACATCCGATGCAGCCGTCTTCACGCTGGAAATGAGGCCGGACAGACCATCCGCCATGCTGTTGAAACTGACTGCGATATCACCGAATTCGTCACTCGAGGAGATTTGGATGCGCGCGGTCAGATCGCCCTGTGCCAGCCGCTGACCACCGTTGATCACGTGGCGGATATCGTCCTTGAGCGACGCGTAAAGCCCGAGCGCCAGGTAGAACGACGCGAGCAGGCTGACGAGCAGCAGCGCGCTGGTCACGATCAGATTGGAGACAAGTTCATTGTGATGCGTGTCCAGCCCCGCGTTCAGGTGGTCCAGCAGCACGTGCGACACCTTCAGTGCGGCGTCGACCGGGGCACTCGCCCGCTTGAAGACTTCGCCCGCCGACAGGTCGAACTGCTGGCCGATCACGCTGGTGTTGATCATGGCCGACGTCGCCGTGAAGGCATCGTGCAACGCACTGACTTCGGCGGCAACCGCTGCGGCGTGTTCCGGCGAATGCAGTTTGAGCCGCATCATCATGCGATCCATCGCATCGACCTGTGCCTTCGACAGCTGAAGCAGGGAACCGAGCTCGATCGCCGCTTCGGTCGGCAAGGCTTTCGCCGCACTGATGGAAGCTGCCCGTCCGCGCAGTCTGGCCAGATATTCGATCGCCTGCGGTGCGATGCCGATGCTCGCGTCCATCAGCGTATAGGTGTCGGGTGCGGCGTCGAAGGTGAGGCCCGAGGCATCCGCGACCAGCTGGAAATCACCCAGAAGGTTCCGGATGAGTTCCGAATGGCGTCTGAAATTGTCGGCTCCGCTGGAACCGGACATTGCCTTGCGTACGGTGTCCCATTCACCGACCAGCCGGTCGATCTGGGCCTGCTGGTCGAGTACCTGGGGATTGGCCGCGTTCTGGGCCTTGAGCTGCTGTATGCCCGCGGCGACCTGGGCTGCCTTGGCATCGACGCCGGACTGCAAGCTGGCATCACCGTTGAGCATCGCCGAGGACATGCCGCGATGCTGCTGGACCGCTGCCAGAACATCGAGCAATGACCGGACATAGGTCGCCCCGATGCGCTCGTTGTCCATCACTTTCAGGGATTCGAGGCGGGCCGCGGTCTGCACGACAGCCAGACCGATCAGCGTCGACAGCAGAATGCCCATCACGAGCATCATCTTCGGCGCAAAACGCAGGCGCGACATCAGGGCGCGAGCGGGCAAGAGCAGGGCGTTCATTTTTACTCCTTGGCTGACGAGGCACTCGAGGCGTGCGCCGCCGCATTGAAATAGAACGCAGGCAAACCGAAAAGGCGTCCGGACGTGACCTGCGTCACTGGATTACGGCAGCCGGAAGACAAAATTGAAGCGAATTCTCGGGCGGCCGCCGATAGCTTGATCGCGGTCAAAACCAGGGCCGCTCATGCCAACACCCGGCCATCACCAGCCGATCCATGCAGCCGCAGGCACCTCAGTCCGGCAGCGACGGCAAATGACCGGGCGAGTGCCGACGCAACGGTACCGAAGGCACACCCCGAGCCCGGACCGGGCGACAGTCAGTCGATCCTGAACAGTTTCTGGAAATTCGCCACGTCGAGCACCTGACGGACCGGTACGCTGCAGTTCGACAGGCGGATCTCGCGCTCGGCTGCCTTGGCCTTGTCTCTCAGCATCAGCAGCATGCCGAGCGCCGAACTGTCCAGATAGGAAACGGCGCCGAGATCGATATCGATCGTATCGACGTCGGCGTGCTGAAGCAGATGTTCGGTTTTTTCGCGAAAGTCGCGATGGGCCGAGAAGTCGAAGCGCCCCCCCAGACTGAGTCGGGCAATCCGGTCAGCGATGATGAAACTGATCTGCATTTAATGAATCCCGAAGCGAATGAATGACTGGACGGATCGTGGCACCGCTATGCCAGAGCCGCCGTGCGGCGACCGCCCTGCAGCGCCGCCATGATGCGTTCGCCGATCAGGCTGAGCGGACTGACCTCGCAGCAGGCACCGATCTGGGCCGCCTCGCGTGGCATGCCGTAGACGACGCAACTGTCCTGATCCTGTCCTATGGTCCATGCGCCGGCCTGACGCATCGCCAGCAGCCCCTGCGCACCATCCTTGCCCATGCCGGTCAGCAACGCAGCGACCGCACTGCCGCGCGCCTGCGCAGCAGCGGAATTGAACAGCACGTCCACCGCTGGCCTGTGCCTGTTGTAGGGCGGTGTCTGCAGCAGCTCGCACACGTAGCCGTTACCCGACCTGCGGATTTCCAGATGCGAATGGCCCGGCGCGAGATAGGCATGGCCGGGCAGGACGCGCTCGCCGTGCTCCGC
>DATCUL010000152.1:0-5634 GCA_036567405.1 Methyloversatilis sp.
CCTTACAGTTCATCAATCAGGGCGAACTGATCGTACGTGCAGGCAGCACGATGAGCGGCGGCCTGACCCAGACGGCGGGTGTGGCGACGGTGCTCGGTACGCTGAACGGCAATGTCTTGCTGCAGGGCGGCCTGCTCAAGGCCACCGGCACCATCGTGGGCAATGTCAGCAACTCCGGCGGCATTTTCGCGCCGGGCACCTCGCCCGGCACCCTGACGCTGAGCAACTACACGCAGACCGGCGGCGACCTCGTGCTGGAGATCGATGGCGATGATCCCGCGCTGCGCGACCATCTGATCATCCTCGGCAGCGGCAACTTCTACGGTGGCCGCATCGTGCTTGATTTCAGCGACTACACCGGCACCGGCGCAGTGTCCTTCGCCAATCTGCTGGAAGTCGGCGGCACGCTGCGCCTGGCCCATCCGACCACCGGCAGCGCAGCGACCATCGAGGTGATCGGCCTGACACCCGGCCGACAGGCCACGGCGGCGTGGAATGGCAGGACGCTGGGGGTGAGTCTGGTGTCGGCGGTGCCCGAACCGGAGACCTATGCGCTGATGCTCGCCGGTCTCGGCCTGATCGGACTTGCCGCGGCTCGTCGTCACCGCTGAAACACTGGCGATGGGGAAGGAAACCCCGGGGGCTCCCCCAGGGAATGTAAGGCCTTCCCCTAGACTTCCTGGCTGGCGAACCAGTTGCCCAGATCGGTCACCAGCTGGAAAATTTGTCGCTTGTCTGCATCGGTCAGGCTTTTCAGCTTCCGCGTCCAGGCGCTTTCGCCATCGGCATCGGAAAAGCCCTCGGCATTCATGAAGCATTCAAGCGTGTAGATCCACGTGCGCACGGTGTCGTCCAGCTTGGCGCGGTTCATCCGGTGCAGGCCGACGCGACACTCCATGAAGGCGCGGTCGATGGCCTCGATTTCGCCCTTGGGAAAGGGCGGCAGCAAGATCTGGCGGGCATTGGCGAATTTCTCGGCCGGGTAATCGTAGTACTTCATCAACAGCTCCCGTTCCAGCGCCCCCGGGTTTCCCTGCGGGTGCCTGAAAGTCCTTGTTTTGGGCGCAGTCCCGCGCCATGACTGCCGGAGGCCGCCGGTCGAAGGCGCGTTCCGGTTCCTCTTGTGATCGTTCCCTGGCGCGGCTTTTCACCGGTTTCGTGCCGGCCTCGCCAGAGCCTGGATTTCTGGCCCGACCGGCAGCGCCGTCGAAAGCCCCGCGCAGCATACGAATCTCGCATGGGTATGTCCATCGTGGAGTCGGCTGACATGGCGAACAGTGCAGCACGGGGTGACCGTGAAGGTCCGGCCTATCGCCCGTTCTTGTCCCTGGTTCCGACAATCCAGAAAATCTCGAGTCATTTGAGCACTAATCGCGCTGGAAGTCCGTCGCTGCGCCGGTCTACGCTCTACCGTTTATTCCCGCATGCGCTCGCAATGTCCCGAATCGCCCTGACCGCGCTTGCACTCGCGACGGCTATATTCAGTTCGCTCGCGGTGGCTGCCTCTCCCCTGGCGGGAGATCTGAACCCGATTGGCCCGGCCGACTGGAATCGTGCGCGCGCCGCGCATCTGCTCGAGCGCGCGGGCTTCGGCGGCACGCCGGAGGACATCGACGCACTGGCCCGTCTGACGCCGGCCGAAGCGGTGCGCCGTCTGATCCGTTTCGACGGTGCATCCGCCACGGCGCTGCCGCCATTCGATCACTCGGGCATCTTCGACGAGGGGCTGGATCCGTTCCCGGCCAGCCGTCCGGCCACCACCGACCTCGCCCGCGCGAAGGGTGAGGCGCTGGGCGTCGCGGTCAAACCGGGCGGCAACCGCCGCATGCAGCCGGTGGTCAACAAATTCTTCTACTGGCTGCGCGCCAGCAAGCTGGAAACCGACCGTGTCGCCTACTGGTGGGCGAACCGCATGCTGACGTCGCCGCGCCCGCTGGAAGAGAAGATGGCGCTGTTCTGGCACGGACACTTCGCCACCAATGAAGAGAAGGTGCGCGACTACCGCAAGATGCTGAACCAGCTCGATCTGTTCCAGCGCCAGGGTCTGGGCAACTTCCGCACCCTGCTGATCGGCGTCGCGCAGGACCCGGCGATGCTGGCCTTTCTCGACGCCGGCGTGAACGTCAAGGGCGCGCCGAACGAGAACTTCGCCCGCGAAATCATGGAGCTGTTCACGATGGGCGTGGGCAACTACAGCGAGCGCGACATCCGCGAGGCGGCACGCGCCTTCACCGGCTGGAATTTCGAAGGCCTCGCCTTCCGCATCGATCAGGCCAGACACGACGACGGCAGCAAGGAAGTGCTGGGGCACAGCGGCAACTACGATGGCGTGCAGGTGATCGACATCATCCTGGATCAGCCGGCCACGCCGAAATTTCTCGCCGCCAAGCTGTATCGCCACTTCGTGCGCGAGGACGTCGATCCGGCGCTGGCGGCGGAACTCGGCAGGCGTCTGAAGAACGCCAACTACGAAATCGCACCCTTCCTCGAAATGCTGTTCCTGTCGCGTGACTTCTACGCACCCGAATCGGTGGCGACGCGCATCAAGAGTCCGGTGGATCTCGTGGTGTCGACCTACCGCAAGCTCGGCCTCGCAGAGGTGCCCGGCGTGCCGGACTTCAACGAAACCACCGCGGCGCTGGGTCAGCGCCTGATGCACCCGCCGACGGTGGCCGGCTGGGCCCAGGGCCGCAGCTGGATCACGCCCGGGCTGCTGCTGGAGCGCGGCAACTTCGCGCTCGACGTGGCGCTGCCCGACATCAACTACATTCCCGGCGACCGCTATCCTGCCGCGCAGGCCGGCTACGAGATCCGCTACGTGCACGAACGCGTCCGCAGCGGTCTCGACCTGACCACCGCGACCCGGCCCGGCGGTGCAGACGGCGGCATGGAAATGACGGCGATGTCGACGATGAACGGCGACCGCGACGAGGACTTCAACACGCGCTTCGGCAGCTACCGCGGCTGGCAGATGGCGGTCGAACGGGTCAAGCCCGTTCCGCGCACCGTGGCCCGGCTCGACCTGACCGGCATGGTGCTCAAAGCCGGGTGCAGCACGCCGGAAGAGGTGGTTGCCTATCTGGAGCGCCGCTTCCTGTCGGTGTCGCTGGATGGTGCAACCCGGAACCGGCTGTCAGCTTTCGTGGAAAAGGAGCTGGGGACGCGCGACATGAAGGCGGCATCCACTTACGCCGAGGATACGCTGCGCCTGCTGCTGCACCTGCTGCTGAGCCGGCCGGAATACCAGCTCGGCTGAGCTGGCGGCAGCGTACGCGCGCGCCCCGTCGTACCGTCATCAGGGAATTTGCCCGCGTTTGCCGCATGGGGCGCGGCGAACGCCCAGCAGGAGCACACAAGCATGAGCACAGACTACACGCGCCGCAGCATCCTCAAGGCTTCCGCCGGACTCATGGTGCCCGGCCTGTTCGGCACCATCGCGCAGGCCGCGGCAGCGGCCGAAGCCGAGGACCGCATTCTGGTGGTGTTCGAAATGTCCGGCGGCAACGACGGCCTGAACACCGTCGTTCCGTACGCCGACGACCGCTACTACGGATTGCGGCCCAATATCGGCATCCGTCCCGGCAAGGTGCGCAAGCTCGATGATCGCTTCGGCCTCAACCCCGGCATGGCCGGCTTCGAGCGCCTGTGGAAGGACGGCCAGCTCGCCATCGTGCACGGCTGCGGCTACGACAACCCGTCGTTCTCGCACTTCACCTCGATGGCCTACTGGCACACCGGTGCGCCCAACAGCGGCGACGACTACGGCTGGGTCGGCCGGCTCGCCGACAGCCTGTCACCGACGCCGGTGCCGAACTACCTGCTCAACATCGACGTGGCGCAGTCACTCGCAGTGCGCAGCCGCATCCACACGCCGGTGGTGTTCGACGAGCCGGACCGCTTCATGCGCAGCGCCCTCCACCAGGAGCGCGAACTGCTCGATGAGGTCAAGGTCGCCAGCGTGGACAACCCGTCGCGCCGCTTCCTCGAACAGGTGGCGGTCAGCGCGCGCGAATCCTCGCTGGCGGTGCGCGATGCGTGGTCGAAATACCGCACGAGCCAGGACTACGGCATCGTGCCGCTCGGCCTGCCCAAGGTGGCCGCCTGCATCGCGGCCGGCCTGCCGACGCGCCTGTACTACGTCGGCTACCGCAACAACGCCTTCGACACCCACGTGCAGCAGTCCGACCTGCACCAGCGCCTGCTCACCTACACGTCCGACGCGATCCACGGCTTCCTGCGCGACATGGAACGCATCGGCCAGGCCGACCGCGTCAGCATGCTCATCTTTTCCGAGTTCGGACGCCGGGTACCCGAGAACACCAGCCTCGGCACCGATCACGGCACCGCCAACGTCATGTTCTTTGCCGGCAGGCGGGTGAAGGGCGGCCACTACGGCACGCCCTCCGATCTGGGCCGTCTCGACGCCGGCGACAACCTCATCCACACCACCGACTTCCGCTCGGTGTACGCCAGCGCCATCGACGGCTGGCTGCGGGCCGGCGCAGCCGACAGGGTGCTCAAGGGCCGCTTCGCGCCGGTTCCGGTCTTCGGGTGAAGCGGGCGGGGAGGACGCCCCGTTCACGGTGGCTGACGGGTGCCGGATCGCAGATGTTCCGGCAGAAGCCTGTCGAGGCTGATGGCCGGGATTGCGCCGGACGGATGTGCCCGCAGCGCCTGTGTCGCCTGTCTGCATTGTCATTGATTGTGGTCAAGGCAGGCCCGCCATCCGGATCCAGACTGTTTTCATGCGATCCGCGGAGGGCAGTTCATGTATACGGTGCAATCGAAAAGTGCGTCCTCTGCAGTCGTCGCCTGCTGCATCGCGACCTGTCTGGCGGCCGGCCTGCCACGTGCCTACGCGGCGCCGGTGACGCTGGGTGGCGACCCGGTCGACTACGGGTACGAATCGGCAAAGGTCTGCTGCGTCGACGTCGCGGCCGTGAATCTGCTGTACTACCTCGACCGTTTTGACGAAACCCGTGATCTCGTGCCGGACGGAACGACCGTGGGCGCCCAGCAGGAAAGCTTCCACAAGAAGTATGACCCGGGCTTCACCAAGCTGACGGCGAGCGAAGCAGACCTGAAGAAGGGGCTGAACGACACCTTCCGTGAGCGGAACTTCAGTGCCGACGTGAAGATATTCCTGCAGCCCAAGCTGTCCTACGAGACGCTGTTGAAGGAATGGCGGGAAGACGAACTGATCATCCTGCTGGGCACCGAAGTCACGCAGGGCTGGGGGCACGCGTTCTTCCTCTGGGGACTCGATGACGACAAGACGACGCCACGCGTGGGGGTCGTGGATCCGAACTTCCATCCGAACACCCACCACATGATCGACGGCAAGGACACGAACAGCACGGGGGCTGCGTTCTGGTCAGACGTGCAGATCGGTCTGGATGCCCAACAGCTTCCAGACTGGCGCATCAAGCTCGATCAGCCCGCATACACGTACAGAGTCGGCGATGTGGAGGAGGAGATGGATGCCAAGACCAACCGCTTCAGAATCACCGGATTTGTGAGCGTGTCCGACGTCAACCGCATTCCCGAACCCGGTGTGCTGGCCTTGTGCGGCATCGGTTTCGCCGCGGTGCTGCTGGCTGGCGCGCGAAACGGCGGCCAGCGAGACCGCACGGG
>DATCUL010000153.1:0-10592 GCA_036567405.1 Methyloversatilis sp.
GCGGTGGAGATCATCTTCCGCGACGAGAAGAACGACCCGGCGAAGATCGCTGCGCGCGAAGCGGAGTACCGCGAGAAGTTCGCCAACCCCTTCATCGCAGGCAAGCGCGGCTTCATCGACGACGTGATCATGCCGAGTGAAACGCGCAAGCGCATCTGCCGCTCGCTGGCGATGCTGCGCGACAAGCAGCTGGAAAACCCGTGGCGCAAGCACGGGAACATTCCCCTGTAAGTTATGAAGCGACGGGCTAAGAAGAAGGGCTACTGGTGGTTGGAGAGCGCCACACCCCCTGAATCGCAGACCGCGCTTGAGCTGAAATATGAAGAGATTGCTCGCGCGTTGAGCCCTAAAGCATTGCGTCGCGAACTAGTTGAGTTGAGAGCAGAGGCAAGCCGCACGGCTTCCCCAGCTACCAATTTGAAATTGATGGTGTTTAAACGCGTGTTCGCACGCCGACCAGATACCGGGTGCCAGGTGCGCGTTTTATCCGGTGGTGGCACAGGTCTGAAGCGCTAGGAGCTCGTCCAACATGTTTACAAAAATTCTGATCGCAAACCGCGGCGAGATCGCCTGCCGCGTCATCCGTACCGCACGCCGCATGGGCATCGCGACGGTTGCCGTCTATTCCGAAGCCGACCGCAGCGCGCTGCACGTGGAACTGGCCGACGAGGCCGTGTGCATCGGCCCGGCGCCAGCGCGCGAGTCCTATCTGGTGGTCGACAAGATCATCGCGGCCTGCAAGTCAACCGGCGCCCAGGCGGTGCATCCGGGCTACGGCTTCCTGTCGGAGAACGAGGAATTCTGTGCCGCCCTCGAGCGCGAAGGCATTGCATTCATCGGCCCGAAGCCGCATGCCATCGGCGCCATGGGCGACAAGATTGCGTCGAAGAAGCTGGCGAAGGAAGCCGGCGTCAGCACGATTCCGGGCTGGAACGACCCGATCGAAAGTCCGGAACGCGCAGTCGAGATCGCGCGTGACATCGGCTACCCGGTGATGATCAAGGCCAGCGCCGGCGGTGGCGGCAAGGGTCTGCGCGTGGCGTTCAATGACGCCGAGGCGCACGAGGGCTTCGCGTCCTGCGTCAATGAGGCCAAGAACGCCTTCAACGATGATCGCGTGTTCATCGAGAAGTTCGTCGAAGAGCCGCGCCACATCGAGATCCAGGTGCTCGGTGACGGCTACGGCAACGTGGTGTATCTGAACGAGCGCGAATGCTCGATCCAGCGACGTCACCAGAAGGTGATCGAAGAGGCGCCGTCGCCCTTCATCGATGCCGACACCCGGCGCGCGATGGGCGAACAGGCGGTGCGGCTGGCCAAGGCGGTGCAGTACCAGTCGGCCGGCACGGTCGAATTCGTGGTCGGACGCGACAAGTCCTTCTACTTCCTCGAAATGAACACCCGGCTGCAGGTCGAGCATCCGGTAACGGAAATGATTACCGGCCTCGATCTGGTCGAGCAGATGATCCGCGTCGCGGCCGGCGAGAAGCTCGCCTTCACGCAGGCCGAGGTGAAGCTGGAAGGCTGGGCGATGGAAGCGCGCATCTGCGCCGAAGATCCGGCGCGCGGCTTCCTGCCGTCGGTCGGCCGACTGGTGCGCTACCGTCCGCCGGTGCAGGGCGACAACGTACGTGTCGACACCGGTGTGTACGAAGGTGGCGAAGTGTCGATGCACTACGATTCGATGATCGCCAAGCTGATCTGCTACGGCGCGACCCGCGGCGAGGCCATCGCGCAGCTGCGCGATGCGCTCGACGCCTTCTGCATCCGCGGCCCGAACCACAACATCGCCTTCGTGTCGTCGGTGCTCGGCCACTCGCGCTTCGCCGCCGGCAACTTCACGACGGCCTTCATTGCCGAGGAATATCCGCAGGGCTACGATCCGGCTACTGCGGCCTACGAGGACGAGGCGCTGCTGGTGGCCGTCGCCGCCAGCGTGCACCAGCGTTACATCGAGCGTGCATCGCGCATCATCGGCCAGCTGCCCGGGCATGAGTACAAGGTCAGCCCGGACGCGGTGGTGCGCCTGCGTGGTGTTGCACATCGCGTCGCGATCGAGAACGACGGTGACCATCACGCGGTGATCATCGATGGCACGCGTCATCGCATGGTGAGCGATTGGCGCGTGTCCGATCCGGTCTATCGCGGCGAGATGGACGGCCGCCCGTTCACGCTGCAGGTCGAGCGTATCGGTTTGCGCTACCGCCTGCAGCATCGCGGTACGCGCGTCGACGCCGAGGTAATGAGTCCGCGTGCGGCCGAACTGCTGGCGCGGATGCCGGTCAAGGCGGCGCCTGACCTGTCACGATTCCTGCTGTCGCCGATGCCCGGCCTGCTGCGCGAGGTGTCGGTCAAGCCGGGGCAGTCGGTGAAGGCAGGTGAGCGCCTGGCGGTCATCGAGGCGATGAAAATGGAAAACATCCTGCGAGCCGAGCGGGATGGCGTGGTTGAGAAGGTGTCGGCGGAGCAGGGCGAAAGTCTGGCTGTCGACCAGGTCATCCTGGTGTTTGCCGCGGAGTGATGCGCCCCCCCGGAGCGGTGCCTGGCACCGCTCCGGGGGAACAGCATTCAAGTTTTCTCCGGCCGTCACCGTTAAGGCTGTTGCCTACAGGCCTGACGACACCAACACGATGACTGCCCGCCGATACTTCTTCGTAGACACGATGCGCATCTGCGCTCCTGCCAACCCTGCAGGCGGAGTGATCTGAGGTGCGGGCCCGCGTCGTTCTGGTCGAGGACCAACCCGAGATCCGCCAGCTGATCCGGATGACCCTGGATTTCGGCGATTTCGAACTCGGCGAAGCGATCGATGCTGATGCCGGTTGGTCGCTGATCCAGAAACAGCAGCCCGATCTGGTGCTGCTCGACGTGATGATGCCGGGGTCGATGGACGGCCTCGCGCTGTGCCGCAAGCTGCGGCAGCATCCCGAATTCCGTTCCGTACCGGTTGTTCTGCTGACGGCGCGCAGCCAGCAGCGCGATATCGATGCCGGTCTGGAAGCCGGTGCGGACGCCTATCTGACCAAACCCTTCAGCCCGATGGAATTGCTCGAACGCATCTCGGGGCTGCTGAAGGAGCCGCGCGCTCAATGAACGTCGATCCGGTAGCGAGCGTCGAACACACGCCCGAACGCCCGGATGTGCAGCGCAACGGACGTACCGGGCTCTGGCCGGTCGATTCCGAGTGGCTGGCCTGGCCCGCGCTCGCGTGCGGTCTGCTGCTGACGGTGGTGGTGACCTTTCTGCTGTGGCAGCGGCTGTCAGCCAGTGCGGAGCAGCGTTTCGCGGGCGAGGTCGACCGCGTGGTCGCCCAGCTGACGCAGCGCATGGTGGCGCACGAGCAGATACTGCGCGGTGCCGCTGGCCTGGTCCAGGCCGAGCCGGAGGTCACGCGAGAGGCCTGGCATGAATACGTCAGCGAGCTCGGCCTCGAGCACAACTATCCGGGCATTCTCGGCGTCGGTCTGTCGTGGCGCATACCGGCGGCGCAGCGCGAGGCACACGAACGGCAGGTCCGGCTCGGCGGCGTGCCGGGCTATGCCATCCGTCCGCCGGACCCGCGCGACGAATACCACAGCATCCTTTATCTCGAGCCGCTGAACGATCGCAACCTCAAGGCGATCGGGTACGACATGAATTCCGAGCCGACGCGTTCCGCGGCAATGAGCCGGGCGCGCGACACCGGCGAAGCCGCGTTGTCCGGCAAGGTGACCCTGGTGCAGGAGGGAACCGGGCCGGTGCAGCCCGGATTCCTGCTGTATGTCCCCTTGTACCGGCACGGCATGGCACGGGATACGCCTGAGCAGCGCCGTCAGGCGCTGGTCGGCTACGCCTACAGCCCTTACCGTGCCCATGACCTGTTCGGCAGCGCATTGCGTGGTTATGCCGACAACGTGGTGGTGGACATCCACGACGGCGAGACGACGGACCCGGCGACGCTGTTGTACAGCAACGGCGATGGCCATGCGATGTCGGTGCATGAGGATGTGCGCACCCTCCGGATCGCCGGTCACGCGTGGACCCTGCGGACCCGTGCGCCCGCCGGACTCGGCGCTGACCATCTGGTGCTGTGGCTGCTGCCGGTGATGGGCTGCGGGCTGAGCACGCTGCTGTTCTACCTGTTGCGCCTGCTGGCGTCGACCGCGCGGGCGAACAGTCGCACGCGTGCGGCGGCCCACGCGCTGGCGCTGGGTGAAAAACGTCTGAGCGCTGTGCTCGATACCGCTGCAGATGGCATCGTGACCACGGATCAGGCCGGCATGGTGCTGACCATCAACCGTTCAGCTGCCGAAATTTTCGAGGTCGATGGTGACTCGATCATCGGCCTGCCACTCGAGCGCCTGCTGCCGGCATTCGATGGCGAATGGTTTGCCGGACAGGAGGTGGATTCGGGACCGGTCGAACGCTGGCGTCTGTCGCGCGATGTGCAGGGCCTGTCGGGCAGAAGGACCTTCCCGGTCACCGTCTCCGCCAGTCGCTTCAGCCTGCATGACAGGCTGGTCTATGTGCTGCTGCTGCGCGACATCACCGGGCAGATCGAGACCGAGATGCGCATGCGGCTGCATGACCGTGCGCTTGCGTCGTCGAGCGAGGCAGTCGTCATCCGCGACGTGCAGAGCAGCAGCTATCCGGTTGTCTACGTGAACAGTGCGTTCGAGCGTCTGACCGGCCACAGTGCGGCCGATGTGATCGGTCGTCCATTCTCGCTGGTGTCCGACGAGTTCAATCCGGTTCATGTCGTTGAAGAGATGCGCTGGGCCATCGTGCACGAGAAGCCGTACAGCACGACGGTGGATGTGTGCGGTGCCGATGGCCGGCGGATGTGGGTCGCGCTGTCCTCGTCACCGGTGCGCGACAACGATGGCCGTGTCACTCACTATGTCGACGTGTTCGGCGACGTCACTCAGCGCATCGAATTCGAGCAGAAGCTGATCCGTCGCACCAACCGCCTGCATACGGTGTTCTCGCTGTCGCCCGATGGTTTCGTCACCTTCGACGAGAGCGGTACGCTGACCAACGTCAATCCGGCCTTCGCGCGCATGACGCATCTTTCGCAGCGCGAACTGCTGGGGCTGAAGGCAGAGCAGTTCGACCGCATGATCTCGCGGCTCGCCGACCCCGACAAACCCTGGCCCGAGCTGGTGCTCGACCGCTCGACCGACGAGCCGCAGCGCCTGTGGCTGCTGCATCCCGATGTGCGCGTCATCGAGCGCAGCGCACGGGTGGCGCCCGAGGGGCGTTCGGAGACGGTGCTGTACTTCCGCGACATCACGCAGCAGTTCGAGGTCGATCGCATGAAGAGCGAATTCCTCAGCACAGCCGCACATGAACTGCGCACGCCGCTGGCGTCCATCTTCGGTTTCGCGGAACTGCTGATCAACCGCGAGTACGACGAGGCGGCCCGCCGCCGCATGCACACCATCATTCATCGTCAGTCGCGAGTGCTGGTCAATCTGATCAACGATCTGCTCGACCTCGCGCGCATCGAGGCGCGCGCCGGGCAGGCGTTCCGGCTCGAGGACCTGTCGGTGAAAAGCATCGTCACGGCCACGCTGGAGGGGCTTGCGATGCCGGAGGAGCCGGGTCAGCCGGTGCGTCAGGTGACGCTGGACATGCCCACGGCGGTGCCGCGCATCCGGGTGGACCACGAGAAGATGGTGCGTGCGTTATCCAATGTCGTCACCAATGCCTTCAAATACTCGCCTGACGGCGGCGAGGTCGTTCTGACCGTGTGCGAAGCATCGCGCAACTCCCGGCTGATGGCAGGCATCCGCGTCACCGACCACGGCATCGGCATGACGCCGGAGCAGCAGGCGCGCATCTTTGAACGCTTCTACCGCGCCGATCCGTCCGGCAATATCCCGGGTACTGGCCTGGGCATGTCGCTGGTCAAGGAAATCATGGAAATGCATGGCGGCGAGATCGAGGTCGACAGCGCGCCGGGTCGGGGCACGGCAGTCACGCTGTGGCTGCCGGTGATGGATACCGCGACCACCTGAGCGACGCTCGACTTGAGTGCCGACAGCCTCTAGCATCCCCGGCCTGGGATATGCGGGAGAGCGGCATGCGGCTGGATGACGGACGGGAAAGCGAAAACATCGAGGACAGGCGCGGCGGCGGTGGCCTGCCGGGCGGCGGACGCAGCATCGGCATAGGCACGATCGTGCTGGCGCTGGTCGCGATGTATTTCGGTGTCGACCCGTCGGTGGTGCTCAATATGGGGGCCGGCGGGCCGGATGTGCCGCAGCAGGCGTCGGTTGCGACCGGCGTGCAGCACAGCGGCCGCAGCGAGGACGATGCGCTGGCGCATTTCACGTCGCGCGTGCTGGCCGATACCGAGGACACCTGGGGCGAACTGTTCCGTGCCGGCGGCCAGGAATACCGTCAGCCGCACCTGGTGCTCTATACCGGCGGGACGCCGACCGCCTGCGGTGCGGGCCAGGCGGCGATGGGGCCGTTCTACTGCCCGGGCGACGAGCGCGTGTATCTGGATCTCGATTTCTATCGGGCACTGCAGGCGCGCTTTCATGCACCAGGCGATTTCGCGCAGGCCTACGTGATCGCGCACGAGGTGGGCCACCATGTGCAGAACCAGCTGGGCATCGCCGACAAGGTGCAGCGTGCGAAGGCACGTGCCGGCGAGCGCGGGGCCAATCAGCTGCAGGTCCGCATGGAACTGCAGGCCGACTGTTTCGCCGGCATCTGGGCGAACCACGCCAACCGCTCGCGTGCCATCCTCGAACAGGGTGATGTCGAGGAAGCGCTGCGCGCGGCGTCGGCCATCGGCGACGATACGCTGCAGAAGCAGGCGCAGGGCTATGTGGTGCCGGAAAGCTTCACCCACGGCAGTGCCGAACAGCGCATGCGCTGGTTCTCGCGCGGGCTTGAGAGCGGCGATCTGAAGTCCTGCGACACTTTCGGGACCAAGGCACTCTAGGGCCGGGCGGCTCCGGGACAGGTTCGGCCTTGTATCCGGACGACGGTTTCGAGACGGATGAAGTATCGCGGGCATGACCCGCTCCCGCTGAAGATGTGCAGGAGCGGGCCATGCCCGCGATGTCCGGCGCTACGTGACTGCGCGGGTCCGCTGCGCAGCCGCGAAGGTGGTCGTCAGCCGATGCGGACGACCACCTTGCCGAAGTGGGTGGCGCCTTCGAGGTGATGCAGTGCTGCGCGCGCGTCCGCGAAATCGAACACGCGGTCGATGACCGGCTTGATGCCGTGCAGCGTGATCAGCCGGTTCATGGATTCGAACATGTCGCGCGAGCCGACGAACACGCCGCGCACATTCGTGGTGTTGAACAGGATGGGCAGCGGGTTGATTTCGCCGCCGCTCAGAACGCCGATCAGGTGCACCGAACCGCCATGGCGAGCCGCGCCGATGGAACGCTGCAGCGTGCCCGGACCGCCGACCTCGACCACGTGATCGACACCCACGCCACCGGTCAGTTCGCGTACCTTCACGTCCCACTCCGGATTGTTGCGGTAATTGATCAGCTTGTTCGCACCGAAACCGCGCACCTTCTCCAGCTTGGCGTCGCTGGACGAGGTGGCGATCACCTCGGCACCGGCCGCCCGGGCGAACTGGATGGCAAACATCGACACGCCACCGGTACCCAGTGCCAGCACGGTCTGGCCCGGTCGAACGGTCACCGGACCTTCGAACATCGCGTTCCACGCGGTCAGGGCCGCGCAGGGCAGCGTGGAGGCTTCCTCGAAGCTCAGATGGGCCGGCATGTCGACCAGCGCCTCTTCCGGGAACAGGCGGTATTCGGTCAGTACGCCGGGCGCGGTTCCGCCCAGCGATGCGGCGTAGTGGCCCGGATTCATCGGGCCACCGAGCCAGGTCTCGAAGAAGCAGCCGATCACGCGGGCGCCAGCAGCAAAGCGGCTGACGCCTGAACCGACCTCGACCACCTCGCCGGCGCCGTCGGACATCGGGATCAGCCCTTGCGATTCCATGCCGGGGTAACGGCCGGTGACGATCAGCAGATCACGGTAATTCAGCGACGCCGCCTTCATGCGCACCAGCACCTGACCCGGTCCGGGACGGGGAACGTCGCACTCGATCAGCGACAGGCTGTCAATGTTGTTGCGCTCGCTATAGGCTTGATAACGCATTGCAGGGACTCCTCGGTTGTTGTTGTCGAATGGCGCCATGCGCCGTGCAATTTCCAATGGTGCCACGATGTGGCGCGTACACCTGTCTCAATCTGTCAGACCTGACACGGCTCGCGGCATGGTCCGCAGGAAGCGGTTATCCGGGCGCGAACATTAGAATATGGGCTGCCTGCTGCTGCAACCTGCGCCGGCGATCGAGTCACCCGGACCCTTCCATCGATGAAATTCAGTGCCTTCCTGCTGTTCGTTCTTGCCTCGCTGCTGCAAGCTGCGCCGGCACTGGCGCTGAACGCGAACGAGCTTGCGGTGATCGTCAACACGGCCGATCCGGCCAGCGTCGAGACAGCGAATTACTACAGGCTGAAGCGCGGCATACCGGACGGCAACGTCATCGAGGTCAGCTTTCCGCACGATCGCGGCGCGCTGTCGCGCGATGAGTTCGAGCGCGTGCGCGAGGATGTCGTGCGCCGGCTGCCGGCTCACGTCCGTGCGCTGGCGCTGGCGTGGACGCGTCCCTGGCGTGCCGGATGCATGAGCATCACGTCGGCCTTTGCCTTCGGTTACGACGAATCCTTCTGCTCGGCGAGCTGCGGGCCGACGCGCGCCAGCCGCCTGTTCAATGGCGGTGTCGGCGTGGCCGATGATGCGGTGTCGGGCATGCCGGCGATGATGCTGGCCGGTGAATCGATCGCGCAGGTCAAGGCATTGATCGATCGCGGTGTCGCCGCCGACTTTTCCTATCCTGCCGGTACTGCCTATCTGGTGCGTACCGAGGATGCCGCGCGCAACGTGCGTGCGCGCAATTTCGAGCATACGGTGGCCAACCTCAAGGGCCTGAAGATCGAAACGCCAGGCACCCTCGACGCGACAGGCAAGCAGGACGTGATCGGCTATTTCACGGGTTCGTCCCATGTGCCGCAGCTGTCGTCGCTGAAGTTCCTGCCCGGTGCGCCGGCCGATCACCTGACGTCGTTCGGCGGCCAGCTGATCGACAGCCCGCAGATGAGCATACTGGCCTGGCTGTCGGCCGGTGCCACCGCCAGTTACGGCACGGTCGTCGAGCCGTGCAACCACCTCGGCAAGTTTCCGTTCCCCGGCGTGCTGCTCGGTCACTATGCCGATGGCGACACGCTGATCGAAGCCTACTGGAAGAGCGTTGCCTGGCCCGGGGAAGGGGTGTTCGTCGGCGAGCCTCTGGCGCGTCCCTACGGCACCCGTGTCGTGCGCGATGACAAGGGACTGTGGCTGGAAGCCAGTACCGCGATGGGAAGGCAGATCGTGATCGAGGCCGCGCCCGGCGTGGTCGGGCCGTTCCGTCCGGTACGTGCGCTGACGCTGCCGCCCGGCCATACGCGCCAGTTCCTGCCCGGCCTCAACGCGCCGGTGGTGCGGGTCAGGTAGTGCGCGCCGCCCGGAAATCGCGGTAGGCGCTGGCCAGTCCGTCTTCGAACGACGTTGTCGCCCGCCAGCCGATGGCGTTGATCCGCGACACATCCATCAGCTTCCGCGGCGTGCCGTCCGGTTTGGTCGCGTCGAACACCAGTTCGCCGTCGAAGCCCACCACCTTGCCCACCCGTTCCGCCAGTTCGCGGATGGTCACGTCCTCGCCCACGCCGACATTGACCAGCGGCGGCTCGAACCGGCCGCTCTTCGATTCGTCACTGCCGAGCAGACTTTCGTACTTGTCGTCCGGCAGGTTGATCAGGAACACGCAGGCATCGGCCATGTCGTCGCTATACAGGAATTCGCGCCGCGGCGTGCCTGTGCCCCAGAGCGAGATGCGAGATTCAAGATTCAAGTGGCAAGTGGCACGCAGTTGCGCCTTGAGGTCGTCGGGGATGGGGCCATGCACGGCTTCGTCCTGCTCGATCGCGGTCCAGTTTCGCTGCGAGGCGAGCTTGGCGAGGTGGAACTTGCGGATCATGGCCGGAATGACGTGACTGTTCATCAGGCTGTAGTTGTCGCCCGGCCCGTACAGATTGGTCGGCATCACCGCCAGATACTTCGTGCCGTACTGCCGGTTGTAGCTCCAGCACATTTCGATGCCGGCGATCTTGGCCAGCGCGTACGGCCGGTTGGTCGGCTCCAGCGGCCCGGTCAGCAGGCAGTCCTCGCGCATCGGCTGCGGCGCCATCTTCGGGTAGATGCAGCTCGAGCCCAGGAACATCAGCCGCTTCACCCCGTGGCGCCAGGCGCTGTGGATCACGTTGTTCTGGATCACCAGGTTGTCGCGGATGAATTCGGCCGGATAGCTGTTGTTGGCGACGATGCCGCCCACCCTGGCCGCGGCGAGGAACACGTAGTCCGGCTGCTCGGCGGCGAAGAAGGCCTCGGTCGCCACGGCGTCGGTCAGGTCCAGCTCGGCATGCGTGCGCAGCAGCAGGTTAGTGTAACCCTTCGCCTTGAGGTTGCGCACGATGGCCGAGCCGACCAGGCCGCGGTGGCCGGCGATGTAGATACGTGAATCAAGC
>DATCUL010000154.1:0-5195 GCA_036567405.1 Methyloversatilis sp.
GGACAGCTACGCTTTCATCAATCTGTGGACCGCGCGTCTTGCCCAGCTGCGCCTCGGGCGTCGCAGCCGGGCGCTGCCCGAGGGCTGGGCGGACACCGTGCGTGCCGGCTGCGAGCGCGCGCGTCTCGATGCGGCCGCCAATCAGCAGCCCGATTTCTGGAGCACGGCGGTGGTCGGCGACTGCGACATCCTGCTGGCGCTGCTGGCCGGCCGGATGTCGGCCACCGATCAGGCGTCGGCCACCGAGGCCTATCGTGCGGCGTTCGCGCGTGGCGGCAGCGCGCGCGAACACGCGTCGGTCATCGATCATCTCGATTTCCTGATCGATCTGGGCCTGCTGCGTGCCGGCCTGGAGAAGGTGCGCAACGCACTGTCCACAAACGGGTCTTCCGGCACGAAGGAGCAGCAATGAGCAAAGGGCTTGGCTACGACAAGGACTACATCGTCGGCGGTCCGGCGCGCACGCTGGTCACGCCGAATTTCCGCCTGTCCGAATATGCGCGGCCCGACGGTTCGGTGCGCGTGCATCGGGAACTGGCCGCCGCTGTGCAGGTGGTGCGCAACGACCTCGGTCAGGGCGTGTCCATCGCCGGCGTGATGCCGCGCGGTGCAGCCGGACGATCGCTTGAAGGGCGTTTCGCGTGGCTCAAGGCGGCTTCGCTGACCGATCTTGCCGCCAGCGCCACCCGTGCGGTGCGCGACGGCTGGCTGGCGAAGGCCGAACTGATCGGCGATGCGCTGTACGTGGAAATGCCGGATCCGGACAATCTGCCGGCGCTGGCGGCGGAACGCGCGCTCGATCTGGCGATTGCGGTCACGGCGGCGTTCGAAACCAGCGGTGACCCGCATCTGCAGGTCACCGGCAATTTCGACGGTGCCGGCCTGTCGTTCGGACCGCTGCAGGTCAATCTCGGCACCGGCACGCTGCAGGAACTGTTTCGCCGCCACACCGCGCGCGACGAGGCCCGTCTGCGCGCCTGTTTCGGTGCGCTGTGGCTGGAGTGGCAGCGCGTGCTGAAGCTGCCGTCGCGGGTGCAGCAGGTGAAATGGGCCGATGCGCTGAGCCGTGGATCGAACAAGGCCGGGTTCGACCCGGCGTGGACGGCGGCACTGCAGGCGGTCGGCCGCGATCCGGTGTTCCGCACCGAAATGCTCGGCTACGCCTACGACACCTATGGTCGCAAGCTCATCGTCGCGCTGGCCTGGCTCAAGGGAGTGAGGCCGGTTGCGATACGAAACTTCCGCTGTCTGGCGGCGCTGTACGACCTGTGCGTGCAGCAGGGCAGCCTGGATCGCGCACATGCCGCCATCCGCCGACGCATCGAGCGCGAGGATCCGCGCGACCAGTTCGCGCTGACGCGCATCGCGGTCGAGGAGCGCGGTCGTGCAGCCAATCCGCAGTGGCGCGCCGACTGCATCAGCCGCCGTCTGTGCATACTGGAACGGGAACCGGTCCGGGTGGTCGAGTCGGGGCTGTCGGCCGAGCGAGACAATCCGCAGCTCTACCTGCTGCGCAATGCGCCGGTCAATCAGATGGAGCGCTACCTGTCCTGATCGGCCGGCGTCCGTTTCCGACCGGCAAAAAAAACGGGCACCGCACCGGTGCCCGAAAGATTCCTCACGGAGAGAGGAAGAGGAAGGGAAATCTGGAATCAGTTGCCGGCGACAAGCTTGCCGTTCTGCACTTTCACTTTGTCACCGGCGCGCCATACAGGTTCCGTATCAAATGTGACGGTGCGGCGTTCGCCACCGGCCATCCGTACGTCGACCTCGTAATGCGTCGACTTGCGCTGCGTCTTTTCGATCTGGTGGCCGGCGTAGGCACCGCCGGCGACGCCGAGGATCGTGGCGATGGTGTTGCCGGTGCCCTTGCCGACCGCGTTGCCCAGCAAGCCGCCGACCACACCGCCGGCTGCGGCACCCAGACCGCTGGCTTCGCCGGGGGCCTGTACCGGGCGTACCGCTTCGACCACGCCGCAGTCGGCGCAGGCAGTTGGCGGGACGCGGTATTCGTTGTCCGGGCGCGATACGGACGGCTCATGGGCCGGCGGCGGCGGGGCCTCCGTCACGTCGATGCCCGGGTCGTAGGTCTGCTGTGCCACCTTGACCGCCTGTCCGTCCTGCGGGACCGCGCTGCTGTGTTCCGCGACATGCACCTTCTTCGGTGCGGCAGCCTTCGCAACGGCCTTCTCACTGGTCGGTGCTCTCGCAGCCTGGGGTTTGTCGACCTGTGACTGGGCGAGTGGTGGCTGGATGACTGGCGCCGGCTCGACCGTGACGGCGGGCGCAGGGGCGGATTCCGGTTCCCCAGCCACCCGGGTTGCCGGCGGCGTGACCACCGGTGCTTTCTGGATCGCGGCGGCTGCGACGGGTGCCGGCGTTTCCGCTGCCTTGTGCTCGAATGCGCCGGTCAGGGCGGCAATGCCTACTGCACTGAACGCGGTGACCGAAATGGCGGCCACCCACAGCGCCGGGTGCAGCGGGGCGGCAGAAGGGGTTCGGGCCTGGGCATTCATCGTGTTCTCCTTGCGGTTGACTTGCTCTGACGCCAGTAACGCATGCCCGAGTAAATGAATTCGACGTCTGTTTGTAAGGACGTGTTGCGCGCCGGATGCAGCCCCGCCGACCGGCCGGTCAGTGTGCGCGCAAGCCCGGCCCGGCACGCGTGACGCTTTGCTTCAGCGGTGCGATTGAGCAGGCAACCGGGTTTCAGTCCACCCAATAGCCGGGGAAAACCCCTTTTCTTTCTCCGGTTCGATTGCCATCGCATGCGCTGAAATGTCGTCATGGCTTCTTCCCTTTCGCTTCGTCAGGCAGTCGGTACCGTAAACGTGCGGCAGATGGCCGCTCCGCTGCTCATCATCCTCATCCTGTCGATGATGGTGCTGCCGCTGCCCACCTTCATCCTGGACGTGTTCTTCACCTTCAACATCGCGCTGTCGGTGATGGTGATGCTGGTGTCGCTCTACACCGTGCGGGCGCTGGAATTCTCGGTTTTCCCGACGGTGCTGCTGGTAACCACGCTGCTGCGCCTGTCGCTGAACGTGGCGTCCACCCGCGTCGTGCTGCTCGAGGGCCATACCGGGCCGGATGCGGCCGGCAAGGTGATCGAGGCGTTCGGACATTTCCTGGTCGGCGGCAACTACGCGGTCGGCATCGTGGTGTTCATCATCCTGACCGTCATCAACTTCGTCGTCGTGACCAAGGGTGCCGGCCGTATCGCCGAAGTGGGCGCCCGTTTCACGCTGGACGCCATGCCCGGCAAGCAGATGGCGATCGACGCCGACCTCAATGCCGGCCTGATCGGCGAGGAAGAGGCGCGCCGCCGCCGCAAGGAGATCGCCGACGAAGCTGATTTCTACGGATCGATGGACGGTGCATCGAAATTCGTCCGTGGCGATGCGGTCGCCGGCATCCTGATCCTGCTGATCAACATGATAGGCGGCATGCTGATCGGTGTGATGGAGCACGACATGACCGCCGGTGGAGCGGCCAAGTCCTACGTGCTGCTGACCATCGGTGACGGTCTGGTGGCGCAGATTCCGGCGCTGATCATCTCGATCGCGGCCGGTCTGGTGGTGTCGCGCGTCGGCAGCGGCGAGGATGTCGGCGGGCAGGTGGTCAGCCAGCTGTTCGGCGATTCGCGCGTGCTGGCCATCGCGGCCGGCATCATGGCGCTGATGGGCATGATCCCCGGCATGCCGAACTTCGTGTTCCTGCTGCTTGCTTCGGCGCTGGGCTATCTGGCCTGGCGCGGCGTGAATGCGAAGGCGGCGCCGAGCGCGAAGGAAGCGGCGGAAAAGGCAGCGGCCGCCCAGGCTGCCCAGGCGGCGGTTCCGCAGCCGGAGTCGCAGGAAGCGGCCTGGACCGACGTGGTGCCGGTCGATACCCTGGGTCTGGAAGTCGGCTACCGGCTGATCCCGCTGGTCGATCGCGGTCAGGATGGCGAACTGCTCAAGCGCATCCGCGGCCTGCGCAAGAAATTCGCGGCCGAAATCGGTTTCCTGACTTCGCCGGTGCATATCCGCGACAACCTCGAACTCAAGCCCAACGGCTATCGCATCACGCTCAAGGGCGTCGACGTCGGCAGCGGAGAGGCCTATCCGGGCAGCCTGATGGCCATCAATCCCGGGCGCGTCGCCGGCGCGCTGCCCGGCCGCGAAGCGAAGGATCCGGCATTCGGCCTGCCGGCGGTGTGGATCGAACAGGGCCTGCGCGAGCAGGCGCACGCACTCGGTTATACGGTGGTCGATGCCGCCACCGTGGTGGCCACCCACCTGAACCATCTCATCCTGACGCACGCCGCCGAACTGTTCGGCCGTCAGGAAGCGCAGGCGCTGCTGGAACACATCGGTCGCGACCAGCCGAAGCTGGTCGAGGATCTGGTGCCGAAGGCGCTGCCGCTGGCGGTTGTCCAGCGCGTGCTGCAGAGCCTGCTGGAGGAGGGCGTGGCCATCCGCGACATGCGCTCCATCGTGGAAACGCTGGCCGAACATGCACCGCGTACGCAGGACCCGATGGAGCTGACGTCGCGCGTCCGCGTGGCGCTCGGCCGCGCCATCGTGCAGCAACTGTTCCCGGGCAACGCCGACGTGCAGGTGATGGTGCTCGATCCGGGCCTCGAGCGTCTGCTCGGCCAGGCGTTGGGTGCCGGCGGCGATGGCTCGGTGATCGAACCGGGTCTGGCCGACACGCTGATGCGCGAAGTCGCGAACAGTTCGCAGCAGCAGGAAGAGATGGGACTGCCGGCGGTTCTGCTGGTGCCGGCGCCGCTGCGCTGGCTGCTCTCACGCTTCCTGCGCCGCGTGGTACCCAGCCTGAAGGTTCTGGCGAATTCTGAAGTTCCTGAAACACGCACCATCAAGGTGACCTCGGTGATCGGAGTCAAAGCATGACGCCCCGCAAATATGTCGCAGCCAGCGCACGTGACGCACTGCGTCGCATCAAGGAAGATCTCGGTCCGGACGCCATCGTGCTGTCCAACCGTCCGGTCGAAGGTGGCGTCGAGATACTCGCGCTGCCGGCCAATGCGCTCGAGACGATGATGCCGCCGGCGAAGAAGCCCGTCGCAAGGCCGCAGCCGGTCGAACCGGTACCGCCGGCCGACGAGGACGACTTCCAGGTGACGCTGTCGAGCAGCGTGGCGGCACGCAGTGTCGCGCCGCGAGAGGCCGCTCCGGCCGAACCGGTGCGGG
>DATCUL010000155.1:0-7521 GCA_036567405.1 Methyloversatilis sp.
GCGCCAGCGAAAACTTGTAGGCCAGCCCCCATCCCAGCGCCATCAGCAGATTGGCCGCCGGGCCAGCCGCCGCGACCCAGAACATGTCCTTCTTGGGCCGCCTCAGCAGCGAGAAATTGACGGGCACCGGCTTCGCAGATCGCACGGATGCTGCTGTCGGCCGGCACTTTCGGCGGCAGCGGCGCTGTCACCTTCACCGGGGCAGGTTCAACCTGGACCGGCGGCGACGTCGGCGGCACCGGCAGTTCCATCCTCGCGGCCGGCGCAACCTTGAGCTACTCGGCCGGCACGCGCACCACGGCGCGCCGGCTGGACATCCAGCAGGGAGCGACCTTCTCACTCGACAGCGGCGTACTGACCGCAACCGGCGGCGCCACCAACGCCGGCGTGATCAATGTGGCCACCGGCACGACCGCGCGCTACGGCGGCAGCGCCAGCTATCTGCTCGACAGCACCGGCCAGTTCGACGGCGGCGGACGCATCGAATTCATCGACTCGGCGGTCGTCACCAGTTCGACCACGGCACCGCTGATCGCGGACAGCACATTCACGGTACGCGCCCAGGATTCGGCCCGCTTCACGATGACCACGCCGACCTCGATCGCCAACCTCGAAGTGGCCGGCAACGCGGTCGTCACCGCACAAGGCGCCTTCGGCTCGCAGAACGTATCTCTCACCGGCGGCACGCTGACTCTGAACGGAGGCTCGCAGATCGGCAACCTGACCTTCAGCGGCGGCACCTTCACCGGCACCGGCACCGGGCAGACAACGCTGACCGGTACCGGGCTGTGGTCGCGCGGTGTCTTTGCCGGGAAGCTGAGGGTCGCATCCGGCGCCAGCCTGACCATCAGCGGCAGCGGCAGTGACGACTCGGCGGGCAGCGTCCACAAGCAGTTCGGCGCCGGTACGCTGACGAATGACGGAACCATGACCTGGACATCCGGGAACATCAACGTCATCGGTGCGGGCAGCGTCGTCAACAACGGCGTGTTCACGGTCGATGGCGGCTACGACTTCGGCGACCTGTGGGTCGGCGATGGCATCTTCTCGATGCTGAACAGCGCGTCCGGCCTGATCGTCAAGACTTCGGCCTCCGGTGCCACAACTTCCTTCGGAAGCCTGGGCATCCCCGGCGGTACGGCGAACTACGTCAATTTCATCAATAACGGCGCCATCGACGTACAGGGCGGCACCCTGCGCTTCAATGTCGGCTACAACGGTGCCACCGGCGGCGGCAGCGTCACGCACAACGGCACGTTGCACATCGCACAGAACTCGACCTTCGAGGTCGGCACCGTCGGCACCTTTGCGCACAACGGCACGACCGCGATGGACGCGAACGGAACGCTGCGGCATGTCGGCGGCTTCACCAATGCGGCGACCGGCGTCATCAGCGGTCTCGGCACCATCGACATCGGTACCGGCAGCACGCTGCGCAACGACGGCCAGATGCTTCTCGGCACCGACACCCACGGCACGCTGACCATCAACGGCAACTTCGTGCAGGGCGCCGGCGGCACGCTGACAACCCGCGTGGGCGGTGCCGCAACCGGCCAGTTCGATTCGCTGGCCGTCCGCGGAAGCGCGACGCTGAACGGTAGGCTGGTGGTCGTTGAGGACGCCGGGTTCAGCCGCGATGCCGCCATCACGATCGACGTCGTGACCGCGGCAGGCGCCCTGAGCGGCAGCTTCACGTCAGTCATGTTGCCAGCCGAAGGCTATGCCCTTGCGCAGACCACGAACGCCGTACGCCTGAACTACGCCGCCATCGTCTGCGGCGGCATTTGCTGGGACGGCGGCGCCGGCACCACGCTGTGGACCGATGCCGCCAACTGGACCGGCAACGCACTGCCCGGCCTGAACGATCTGGTGTTCATCAATCTGGCAGGTGGCGGCCAAGTGCTTCTGACCGGCGGCGACCAGCGCATCGCCTCGCTCACCACCGGCGCCGGCAGCACGCTCACCATCGCCGGCGGCGCACTCACGCTGACCGGCCAATCCGGAACCTCCTCCGGTCTCGCATCCACGCTTGCCGGCAACGTGACGCTGACCGGAGGCACGCTGACCGTAGCCGGCCCGGCCACGTTCGCCGACCTGCGCCAGAGCGGCGGCTTCAGCCAGTTCGATGGCAGCGTGACGGTCAACCGCCTCACTCTGTCCGGCGGCGAAGGCGTCACGCTGCGCACGAACGGCAGCCTCACGGTCACCGACAACTTCGACTGGCGTGACCAGACCGACCTCGACGGCGCCGGTACATTCACCACCGCCGGCCTCACTGCCGTCACCGGATCCGGCGGGCTGGGCTTCGGCATCAGCGTGGACTGGCACAACAGCGGGACGGTACAGCTGGTCAATGGCGCTCTGCTGCACTTCTACTCGACCAGCGACGGCAACGGCGGTGCGCTGATCAACGAAGCGGGCGGCGTGATCGACCTGTCGGGCGGCAACGCGCTCGCACTCGGCACCCACAGCGGCCCGCTGTCGCGCTTCGTCAATGCCGGCACGCTGATCAAGGGCAGCGGCGGTGACCAGAAGCTGGAAGGCAACTACACCTTCGACAACCTCGGTACCGTGCAGGTCGATGGCGGCCGGCTGGACATCCGCGTGTCAAATGCCGACGGCGGCACCGACACCGGCCGCTACATCAGCAATGCGACGCTGGCCTTCGGCGCCGGTCAGCGCCAGCTGGCCGCTGGCAGCGACGTGACCGGCAGCGGTACGGTGGAATTTTCCGGCGCCCGCGTGACGGTCGATGGCAGCTACGGCATTGCCGGCACCGGCAGCACGCGCATTGCCGCCGGCCGCGCAGACTTCGCATCGGCACTCACCTTCGCCAACACGCTGACCGTGCGCGGCGGCGTGCTGAACTTCAACGGCAACACCCGCCTGAACAGGCTGGACATGGGCTGGTCAGGGGGCGACCCGGCAACCTATTCGATCATTGGCGGCACCGGTGCGCTCACCTTTACCGGTGGCGCTTCTACCGTTACCGACGGCACGCTGGCCAGCGGCATAGTGAGCGGCTACGACACCACCAGCGGCCCGCTGTATGTGCAGGTGCCGACCGCCCCACGCACCGTCACCGTAGCCAGCAACGCCTCGCTTACCCTCGGCGGCGACAACTACGCCGACCTGTCGGGCATTGCGCTGGACAACCAGGGCACGCTCGCGCTGGTGCGCAACATCCACATCCACCTCGACAACACGCTCGACAATGCCGGCACGCTGCAGATCGGCACGGCGACCACCGCACTCAACCAGGTGGCAGATGTGGCCTGGACGGCGCCGGGCAGCCTGGCGATCCACAACACCGGCACACTGACCAAGCAGCTGGATGGATCGGCCCTGTTGGTCGCATCGCTGAACAACAGCGGCACGACAGACGTGTATGCGGGCACGCTGCAGCTGGGCGGCGATTACGTGCAGGGCGCCAACGCCACGCTGGTGACCCGCCTCGGCTACGGCACCGCCGGACGCCTGCAGGCCGGTGGCACCGCCGCACTGGCCGGCGTTCTGCAAGTAGTGGAAGCGCCGGGCTACAACCGCGCATCGCTGGACGCCAACATCGTAAGTGCCGACGGTGGCCTGATCGGCCGCTTCGACACGCAACGCCTGCCGGCCGACTACACCATCGCGACATCAGCCACCGGCCTCAACCTCCGCTACTCGTTGATCAGCTGCGGCGGCATCTGCTGGGACGGCGGTGCCGGTACGTCGAACTGGTTCGATCGGACAAACTGGACCGGTGACGCACTGCCGGGCCTGAACGATCTGGTGTTCATCGATCTGGCGGGCGGCGCCAACGTCGTGCTGAATGCGGCCCCGCCGGTGACGGTCGCCGGACTGACGATAGGCAACGCCAATTCGCTGACGCTGACCGGCGGTATCCTCAACACGCGGAACACCACGGTCCGCTCAGGCGGCACGCTGTCGCTGAGTGGCGGCACGCTGAATTTCGGCAGCAGCCTGCTCAGCAACGGCACGATCAACTATGACGGCGGCTCGCTCGGCGGCACGCTGTTCACCAACAATGGCCGGCTGAACGTGTTGCCGGGCAGCAGCGGCAACCTGACGACGACGCGGCTGAACAACAACGGCAGCATCGTTGTGGACGCCTCCGACGGCACCTTCGAATTCGGCAGCGGCGGCGGCATGATTCTCGCCAACAACGGGAGTGTCGCGGTGAGCAACGGCACGCTGTCGGTGCTTGCGCACGACACCGATGCTTCCGGTCCGGGCGCCGACAGCGGTGCGTGGTCGGTCGATTCGGGCGCAACGCTGCGCTTCCGCGACGCCTTCCGCGACTTCGGGCCGACATCCTCCGTCACCGGTGCCGGCGACGTGGAGTTCACCGCGTTCTCGGGTGGTGCTTTCAACGTGAATGGCGCTTACAACGTCACCGGCAACACACGCATCACCGGCAACACACTGGTCAATTTCAACCATAGCGCCACCTTCGGCCAGCTGGACATCGCCGGCAATGTCGGCGGCGTTGGCACACTGAACGTGCTAGACGGACTTAACTGGACCGCCGGCACCGTGAGCGGCGCCGGCCGCAGCGTCGTGGTCGGCGACTGGGCACACCTGAACGGCGACAATCTCGTGCTGGACGGCGCCCGGCTGACGCTCATCAACAGCGGGCAACTGGGCGCCGGTACGCAGGTGGCGATGAACGGCAATGCCCAGATCATCGTCAGCGACAGCGGCACGCTGGGCCTCGGCAGCAACTCGGCCATCGTCGGCAGCGGCAGTCTGGTCAACCGCGGCACGCTGGAAGGCACGATAGGCGGCGGCTCGTCGAATGTCGGCGTTCTGCTGTCCAACCTCAATGTGGTCAAAGCCAGTAACGGCAGCCTCGGGCTGACAGGCGGCATCGCAAATACAGGCTCCGGCAGCTTCGTCATCGGCGCCGACGCGACGATGGAACTGGGCGGCGATCTGCCCCCGGACATCTTCGATCGCATCGGCGGAGCAGGCACCCTGAGCTTCTCGCCGACCTCGATTCCGGTGATCAACCGGACCTTCTCCGCACAAGGCGGTTCGCCCTTCAGTTTCAGCCTCCGCTCCGGTGCCGTGCTGTCGGGTGCGCCGTTGAACGGCAGCATCGACGGTCAGGCCGCCGGCTGGATCTACACTGCCAATACCGGCTACAACGGCGCCGACAATGCGCGTTTCACGCTCAGTCTCGGCAGCGGCACCGCAGTGTTCAACATCCGGTTCAACGTGAGCAGCCCGTCGCTGGTACCGCCGCAGGTGGTGCTTGATCGTGTCATACCGCCGGAAGTCGTGAAGCCGCCGCCGCCGATTCCGCCGGTTCCCAGAATCGAGCGCCCCAGCGCACCGACGGTTCTGGCATCGGTGGATGAACTGAGCGACATCGTCACCGCGTCCGGATCGCAAATCGAACAGCCGCTGCGCGACTTCCGCGCCAGCCGACTGCAATGCCGCTAAGGAGAAACACCATGTCGTACGGTCGTCACATCGGTCTTGCCGCACTGACCTGCCTGGCCGCCAGCCAGTTGCAGGCGCAGACAGCGCCACAGGCAACGCCGGTCCCGACCGCGGGGCGGGTCAGTTACGTGTCGGGCACGATGTTCGTGCAGACCTCGGACAACAAGACCCGCATCCTCGGGCGCGATTCCGCGATCTATAACGGCGACGTCATCACCACCGAAAAGACCACGGTGGCGCGCATCGAATTCGGCGACGGATCGACACTCGCGCTGAAGCCGCGCAGCAAGGTAAAGATCGACGGCTTCGCCTTCGACGAAGCAAAGCCGGAGAAGGACAGCCTGCTCTACAGCCTGCTCAAGGGCGGACTGCGCGCAGTCACCGGACTGATAGGCAAGCGTAACCGCGAGGGCTACCGCGCCAACACCGTCACCGCCACCATCGGCATCCGCGGCACACGCTTCGGCATGCTGCTGTGCGACGAGACCGACAAGGACGACCCGGTGTGCCTGAAGGCTCTGCAGGACGCCAAGGACCGCAAGCCGGGCGAACCGGCACTGGTGTTCGACGTCGAGGAAGGCAGCATCGAGGTCAGGAACGATGCCGGTGCGAAAACCTTCGAGGTCGGCCAGGCCGGCGTGGTGTCCAGCAGCAAGAGCGCACCCGCATCGCTGTCGGAAAACCCCGGCCTGGACAAGGCGCTGCCGTCATCGACGGCCAGCCGGCCCGGCCCGGCTGGCATGGGCGGCAACACCGGCCTGGGCAGCGACAGCGACGCGTCCTGCACGGTGCAGTAAGGAAGCACGCCGGACAGCGGCTGTACCGCTGTCCGGCACGAGGTCAGCCACGGTCCTTGGTCAGATGTTCGACCACGATGCTGCCGACGATGTCGCCTTCGACGTTGACCACGGTGCGCACTGCGTCCAGCAGACGGTCTATCGGCAGCAGGATGGCGATCGCCTCGACCGGCAGGCCAACCGACTGCAACACCATGACCATGGTGACCATGCCTGCGCTCGGAATGCCCGGCGCGCCGACCGCCGCCAGCATCGACATCACGCAGACCACGATCTGCTGCCCCAGACCCAGCTCGATGCCGGCGAGATTGGCGACGAACAGCGCGGCCGCCGCTTCGTACAGCGCGGTGCCATCCATGTTCATCGTCGTGCCGACCGGCACGACGAACCCGACGGTCGCCTGACTCACACGGAAATTGTCCTGCACCACGCGCATCGTCACCGGCATGGTCGCCGCGCTCGAACTGGTCGCCAGCGCCGTCATCAGCGATTCGCGACCGCCACGCCACAGCGCCAGCGGATTCACGCCGGCGATCAGCCACAGCAGACCGGGCAGCACGACAACACCATGCAGCAGCGTGGTACCGAGCACGACCGCGACGAAACGCGCCATCGTCTGCAGCAGCGCCACATCCTGCGTCGCGACCAGCTTGGCCAGCAGGGCCGCGATGCCCCAGGGCGCGAGCTTCATGATGGCGCCGACTATCATCAGCGACAGGTCCAGCGTTTCCTCCAGCAGTTTGCCGATGATCGGGTAGCGCTCGCCGCCGCGCACCAGCGCCGCACCCAGTATCAGCGCGAACACCACCAGCGCCATGATGTCGCCCTGAGCGAGCGCGGCGAACGGATTGCGGAACAGGCCGGTCAGGAACTGCTGGACGAAGTCGGGAAACGGCAGCCGCTGCTTCTCGAAGCTGGCCAGCGCACCGGCGAACATGTCCATGTGCAAGCCGCTGCCCGGCCGGAACACGCTGGATGCGGTCAGGCCGAGCAACACCGCGATCGTCATCGTGAACAGGTAGAACACCAGCGTCGTCACCCACACGCGCTGCAGGTTGCTCTGGGCGCGCAGCCGGGCCACACCGACCACGATGGACGAGAAAACCAGCGGCACCAGCACCATCTTGAGCATCGCAATGAACACACCACCAGCCAGTCCGGCGGCGTACAGTCCCTGCACCCGCATCTGTGCGTCCGCGGGCAATGCACCCAGGCCAAGACCGGCTGCCACGCCGGCCAGCGCCGCGAACAGGATTTGCGTATTCATCGACAG
>DATCUL010000156.1:0-7510 GCA_036567405.1 Methyloversatilis sp.
GCGGTCGGCGGACTTATCGTCGTGCTTGTGAACAGTGTGATCGGCGGTTATGTGTCGGCCCAGGCCGAAAAGAACGCGTTCCTCAAGACGGAAATCGCGGTACTCGACAAGTCGATCGACGAAATCAAGCGTTTGCGTGAGCAGACGGATGCTCTGCTCCAGCGCAAACGGGTGATCGAATCGCTGCAGGGAAATCGCTCGGAAGCGGTTGCTCTGTTCAACGAATTGGCGAAAAACGTGCCTGAAGGCGTCTACATCCGGAAAGTGACCCAACAGGGGGCGAAGGTCAACCTGATCGGGTACGCGCAATCGAATGCCCGGGTCTCCAGCCTGATGCGCAACCTTGAATCCTCTCCATTGCTTGAGCGGCCGACGCTGATAGAAATCAAGGGTTCGACGGTGGACAAGCGACGCGTGAACGAATTCAACCTCGATCTGTTCATCACGCGAGCGGCGGACGATCCTGCGGCGAAGTCCGGGGCGAAAGGCAGGAAGACATGAAAGCACTCCAACTGCCGCAGATCGACCTGTCGCGCATTGCAAGCGATTTCAAGAATCTCGACCCCAAGGATGTCGGAAACTGGGCTCCAGCGCCAAAGATTGCGGTGCTGCTCGGGTTTCTCGTAGCCTCGCTCGTGGCTGGTTGGTGGTTCCTCTGGGATCCCTTGATGACAGAACTGGAGCAAAAACGGGCAGAAGAACTGACGCTGAAGGAAGAGTGGCTGAACAAGAAACGCCAGGCAGTCAATCTGGAGCAGTATCAGCAGCAGCTAAACGACATTGACCGATCGTTCGGTGCGCTGCTCAAGCAGCTACCCAACAAGGCGGAAATGGAATCGCTGCTGGTGGACATCAGCCAGGCCGGTTTGAGCAGGGGGCTGCAGTTCGAGACCTGGAAGCCGGGCAGCGAAGCCGTCAAGGATTTCTATGCCGAACTGCCGATCACCTTGCGGGTGACAGGCGGCTATCACGATCTGGGCAGCTTTGCCGGAGACGTTGCCAAGTTGTCGCGCATCGTAACCATCGGTTCCATCGTGGTCGAGTCGGGCAAGGATGGTTTGCTCAAGATGGATGCAGTGGCCACCACTTATCGATATCTCGACGACGAAGAACTTGCCCGTGTGCGCAGGGAAAAAGCTGAGCGCGAAAAAGGGGGTAAGAAGTGAAGCTTGTGTTGACCCTCGCTATCCTTTGCAGCGGTCTAGCGGCCTGCAGCACCGAGGACCATCAGGACATCCGGGCATGGATGGATGAAAGCACCCAGGGTCTGAAGGGCCAGATCAAGCCATTGCCCGAGATCAAGCCGTCGGTGATCGTGAGCTATGAAACCGGCGCGTTGATCGACCCGTTCAGCGCGGCGAAGATCGAGCCTGAACACAAGAAGGGCAGTGGTGGTAGCGGCATCACGCCGGACATGGATCGCCGCAAGGAACCGCTTGAGCAGTTTCCGCTCGATTCGCTCGCCATGGTCGGCGTGCTGCAGCAGGGCAAGGTCAGATATGCCTTGGTCAAGGCGGATGCAACGCTGCATCGCGTTCGTACCGGCAATTACATGGGCCAGAATTTCGGCGTCATTACCGCTGTGGCGGATGACGGAATCACTCTCAAGGAAATCGTTCAGGACGCGGACGGCGAGTGGGTCGAACGTACCAGCACGCTCCAGTTGCAGGAGCAGGAGACAAAGAAATGAATTTCGTCCGCAAAATCGTTTTTCTGATCGTCGCACTGGGTTCCGGGATTGTACCCGGCATGGTCCTGGCGCAAGGTCAACCCAACAGCATTGAATCCATCTTGGTATCCCAGCAAGGTGGGGAGGTGCTGGTGAAGGTCACGACCAAGACGCAGCTGTCTGCTGTGCCTGCGAACTTCAGCGTCGCTTCACCTGCACGTGTGGCCTTCGATTTCCCTGCTACAGCGAATGCGCTCGGACGAAGCTCCCAATCGGTCAACGAAGCTCACCTGCGCAGCTACAACGTGGTCGAAGTCGGTGATCGCACGCGCCTCGTTCTGAATCTCAACAAGCTGTCAGCGTTCAATACCCGGCTTTCCGGCCGCGACCTCTATATCACCCTCGCGATGCCTGCCAGTACCGAAACGGTTGCACAATCGGACAAGGTGTCGCGTTTTGCAGAGCCGGGTGTGACTCAGGATGCCCAGACCCTGCGCAATATCGGTTTCCGCCGCGGCAAGGATGGTGAAGGCCGCGTGGTGGTCGAGCTGTCCGATCCGAACACAGGCATCGACATTCGCCAGCAGGGTACAAAGCTCGTCGTCGAATTCCTCCGCGCCTCGGTTGCAGATGAATTCCTGAAGCGCTACGACGTAACCGATTTCGGTACGCCGGTGACCCAGATGGAAGTGGTGCGTTCGGGCGCCAATACGCGGCTGACCGTGACGCCTAACGGATTGTGGGAACACAACGCCTACCAGAGCGAAAACCAGTTCATTCTTGAAGTTAAACGCTTGGTCGAAGATCCGAACAAGCTGGTTCAGGGTAGCAAGCCCGGATACCAGGGCGAAAAGCTGTCACTGAACTTCCAGAATATCGACGTGCGTTCGGTGCTGCAGGTCATTGCCGACTTCACCGACAACAACATCATCACTTCCGACACGGTCGGCGGTTCGCTCACGCTGCGCCTGAAGGATGTGCCGTGGGATCAGGCGCTCGACATCATTCTTGACGCCAAGGGGCTGGACAAGCGCAAGACCGGCAATGTGATCTGGATCGCCCCGCGCGATGAATTGTCGGCAAAGGAAAAGCTGGCACTTGAAAGTCAGCAGCAGGTCAGCGAACTCGAACCGCTGCGGACGGAAACCTTCCAGCTGAACTATCACAAGGCGGACGTCCTCTACAAGGCGATTTCCGACGACAAGGACAAGCGTTTCCTGTCCAAGCGCGGCTCCATCGTCATGGATACCCGAACCAACAAGCTGATCGTGACGGACATCCCGAGCCGGCTTGAAGAGATCCGCCGTATCTTGAACGAACTCGACATTCCGACCCGGCAGGTGCTCATCGAGACTCGAATCGTTGAGGCTAACGAGGATTTCGCAAAAAATCTCGGCGCGCGGCTTGGGTTGAATCAATCGCAGTCAGGGTCGGCACGACTTGGTGGCACGAGGATCAACATCGGCGGATCTACCGCGGCAACCGGTTTTCAGACTGGGCAGATTACAGGCACGCCGACCATCGACAACTCGCTTGGCGTGAACATGCCCGCAGGAAAGATCGGGGGGGTCGCTCCGGGTCAGCTGGCTTTTGTATTGTTCAATTCGTCGGCGACGCGTTTCCTGAATCTCGAGTTGTCGGCCCTGGAACAGGACGGCAAGGGGAAGGTCGTCTCCAGTCCGAGGGTAATGACTTCGGATCAGAACGAGGCGATCATTGAACAGGGTGTCGAAATACCGTATCAGCAGGCGACGAGTTCGGGTGCGACCAGTGTTTCCTTCCGCAAGGCCAACCTGTCTCTGAAGGTCAAGCCGCAGATCACTCCCGATGGCCGTGTTCAGATGTCGCTCGACGTAAACAAGGATACGCCGAACACGACCTTGCCCCAGACGTCCGGGATTGCAATTGACACGAAGCACGTCAAAACCGATGTGCTCGTGGAAAACGGCGGTACCGTGGTGATCGGCGGTATCTACACCCAAACCGAGCAAAGCATTCAGACCCGTATTCCGCTTCTCGGAGACCTGCCTTATGTGGGCTTCCTGTTCCGCAATACGCAGAACAGTGATCATCGTACGGAGCTTCTGATCTTCGTCACTCCGCGCATCGTCAGCGACAACCTTACGCTGCGCTGATGTCTGTGTGCAGGCAGGCCCCGGTGACGGGGTCTGCGTTTCAGGCAGGCGGGCACTGCTAGAATCCCGTCGGTGGAACATAGCGATAACATCTTTCTGGTCGGCATGATGGGTGCCGGCAAAACTACCGTCGGACGACAGCTCGCGCGCAGGTTGCGCAAGCGTTTCGTGGATTGCGATCACGAAATCGAGGCGCGCACCGGCGTTACCATTCCCGTCATCTTCGAAATTGAAGGCGAAGCAGGCTTTCGTCGTCGCGAAAGCACGACGATCGATGCGCTTTCCCGTGAATCCGGGTTGGTCGTGGCCACCGGCGGCGGTGCCGTGCTGGACCCCGCGAACCGCGAGCGGCTCAAGGCGGGTGGGTGGGTGGTCTATCTCGATGTTGCTCCCGACGTTTTGTGGGCACGTACGCGGGGCGACCGGAACAGGCCGTTGCTGCAGGTCGAGGATCCGCGTGCCCGGGTGCGCGAACTGCATGATCTGCGTGACCCGCTGTACCGGGAAGTGGCCGACTACATTGCCGAGAGCGGACAAGGCAGCCCATTGACCATCGTTCGCAGACTTGAGCGGGAATATCTCAGCCGATGCGCAGTCTGAATGTGGCGCTCGACGAGCGCGCCTACGACATCCATATCGGTCGTGGCCTGATCGACAGGGGCGATCTGCTGTCGTCGGTATTGAAGCGCAAGCGCGCGGTCATCATCAGCAATGACGTCGTCGCCCCGCTGTATGCGGCGCGTGTGCAGCGTGCGCTGGATGCCGCCGATGTGGCCCACCAGCTCGTGGTGCTGCCCGATGGTGAAGCCCATAAGGACTGGCCGACGCTGAACCTCATATTCGATGCGCTGCTCGGTGCGCGCGTCGAGCGATCGACCACGCTGATCGCACTCGGTGGTGGCGTGATCGGCGACATGGTCGGCTTCGCGGCGGCCACCTATCAGCGGGGCGTACCCTTCATACAGGTACCCACCACCTTGCTGTCGCAGGTCGACTCGAGCGTCGGCGGCAAGACCGCGATCAATCATCCGCTCGGCAAGAACATGATCGGTGCCTTCCATCAGCCCAGGCTGGTGCTGGCCGATATCGACACGCTGGACACCCTGCCCGATCGCGAACTGCGGGCCGGCATGGCCGAAGTCATCAAGTACGGACTGATCCGCGACCGCGTCTTTTTCGACTGGCTGGAAGTCAACATGGTGCGCCTGCTGGCGCGGGATGCAGACGCGCTGGCTTTCGCCATCGAGCGTTCCTGCCGCAACAAGGCGGAAGTGGTGATCGAGGACGAAACCGAAACGGGCGTGCGCGCCCTGCTCAATCTCGGACACACTTTCGGGCACGCGATAGAGACCGGAATGGGCTACGGCGAGTGGCTGCACGGTGAGGCGGTCGCTGCCGGCACGCTGATGGCTGCGGAGTTGTCTCGCCGCCTCGGCTGGCTGTCCGATGTCGACTTCGAGCGCATCCGGCGCATCCACGAAGTCGTCGGTCTGCCGCTGCGAGGTCCGGCGCTGGGTGCCGAACGCTATCTGGAGCTGATGTCGCACGACAAGAAGGTCGACGCCGGCAAGCTCAGGCTGGTGCTGTTGCGCGGCATCGGTGATGCCGTGATCTGGGGTGACGCACCGGTCGCCGAGATATCGGCGGCGATCGAATACTGTTGCGAACATGTCTGAACTGGCCCCCTATGCGGCGCGCGAGGACAATTCCCGCGGCCGTCAGATCGCCGAAGACGCGCCGTCCGAGCGCAGCCAGTTCCAGCGCGACCGCGACCGCATTGTGCACAGCACGGCGTTCCGCCGGCTGGAGTACAAGACGCAGGTATTCGTCAATCATGAAGGCGATCTGTTCCGGACGCGCCTGACGCACAGCATCGAGGTTGCGCAGATCGCGCGCTCCATCGCGCGCGCGCTCACCGTCAATGAAGACCTGGCCGAAGCGGTTTCCCTGTCGCATGACCTGGGCCACACGCCCTTCGGCCACGCCGGACAGGATGCGCTGAACGAGTGCATGCGCGAGTTCGGCGGTTTCGAGCACAACCTGCAGAGCCTGCGCACTGTGGACGTGCTGGAGGAGCGTTACGGCGACTTCGACGGTCTGAACCTGACCTTCGAAACGCGCGAAGGCATCCTGAAGCACTGTTCCCTGACGCGTGCCCGCGAACTGGGAGAGCTGGGGCGTCGTTTCATCGAGCGCACCCAGCCGACGCTGGAGGCGCAGATCTGCAATCTGGCCGATGAGATCGCCTACAACAACCATGACGTCGACGACGGCCTGCGCTCGGGTCTGATCTCGCTTGAACAGCTCGATGAGGTTCCGATCTTTGCGCGTTTCCGGAGTGAGGTGGCCAGCCTGTACCCGCAGATCGCCGGTCGCCGCCTGATACACGAAACCGTGCGGCGCATGATCAACGCGCAGGTGGTCGATCTGGTGGCCGAAACCCGGCGCCGCATCTATGATGCAGCGCCGCGCACTATCGCGGATGTGCGCGCCGGACCGGTCCTGGTCGCATACAGCGACGCGATGCGTGCGGAGCAGCTGACGCTGAAGCAGTTCCTGCGCGACCAGCTATATCGCCACTATCAGGTTTTGCGCATGACAGCCAAGGCGCGCCGCATCATCGCCGAGCTGTTCGATGCCTTCCTGAATGATCCGCGGCTGTTGCCGCCCCAGTACCAGGCCATGGCCGGCGAGGACAAGCCGCGCGCCATCGCCGATTACATCGCCGGCATGACCGATCGTTATGCGATGCGTGAACACCGTCGCCTGTTTGCGGTCGGCGAGATCTGACCCCGGATACTCACCCGCTCGACCGGTGATTGCCGCACTGCCGCATAACTATTGTCTGTGGCCTCCCATGGCCGTACAATCCGCCGTCCACCCCTAAAGTGCCCAGCGCGGCTTCAACGCAGAAGCTGTCAGGCCACCCGAGCCGGTGCCCACCAAATCCCTTCAAAAGAGGATGACCGTGGAAGCCGGCTTTTTCACGGTTGCGGCGGTGCGAATTCCCGCAGTGGCAAGCGATTGACGCGATGCCGCGCGCGGTTGGCAAACGAGTTCCGAGGGCGAATGCAATGGGTCTTCCCCATACTCAGGGTCTGTACGACCCCGAAAACGAGCACGATGCATGTGGTGTGGGTTTTGTTGCGAACATCAAGAATCGCAAATCGCACGACATCATTGAACAGGGTCTGCTGATCCTGAAGAACCTCGACCACCGCGGTGCAACCGGTTACGACCCGATGCTCGGCGACGGAGCCGGCATCCTCATCCAGATGCCGGACGCGCTGCTGCGCGCCGAGGCCGCGAAGCTTGGCATCGTATTGCCGCCGGCCGGCGATTACGCCTGCGGAACCGTTTTCCTGCCGCAGTCCGCCAACGGCTCCGCTGCGTGCGAGTCGGTGGTGGCACGCATCATCCACGAAGAGGGGCTGACTTTCCTCGGCTGGCGTGACCTGCCGCGCGACAGCAGCGGCCTGGCCGAAGCTGCCCGTGCGATCGAGCCGCAGATGCGTCAGGTGTTCATTGCCCGGCCGGATACGATTGCCGACCAGACTGCCTTCGAACGCAAGCTTTTCGTCGTGCGCAAGCGCGTCGAGCATGCCGTGCGTGCGCTCAAGCTCGCCGACGTCAGGCAGTTCTACATTCCTTCGCTGTCGTCACGCACCCTTGTATACAAGGGCATGCTGCTGGCGCACCAGGTCAG
>DATCUL010000157.1:0-2695 GCA_036567405.1 Methyloversatilis sp.
ACCTCGTCGAACCAGACTGCCGTGCCGCCCTTGGTCGGCTGGAACAGTTCGGTGATCACCAGATAGCGGGCATCCGGCTTGTCGGTAACAGCTGTCATGGTCTCAGGTGTCCAGTCGGGCGTCGGGATGTGCTGCGAGCCAGTGCTCCAGCATCATCAGCACCCAGATCATCACGCCGTAGTAGGACGCGTGTTCGCTGCGGTGGCGTTCCAGCAGATGCTGCACGAAGGACGGCTGAACGACGCCGCGTTGCGCCAGTGCGTCGAGTGCCTGCGAGGCCATCCGGCTCAGCACCGGGTCCTGCTTCATCCACAGCCCGAATGGCAGGCCGAAGCCGTGCTTGGACTTCGTGATCGTCGCCTGCGGCAGGAAATCCTTCAGCGCATCCTTGAAGAACCAGCGCAGCTGTCCGTTGCGGACCTTGTAGTCGGCAGGCAGTTTGGCCGAGAACGCCATCAGCCGTTCGTCGAGCAGCGGGTAGCGCACTTCGATGTCGGCCAGTTCGCACATGCGCGACACCTTGCGCAGGTCACTGTCAGCCAGGGTCTGCTTGAGGTCCAGATGCATCATGCGGTTGACCATGGCCTGCGACTGCGTGCGACCGTAGACCTCGCGGGCGAAAGCCAGCGGACGACCGGGGTCGATGCCGCGCAGCAGGCGTTCCGGCAGGATGCTTGCCGCCCCTTCGCGCTCGACGTGGTTGAACACCTCCATGCGGTCCGGCAGCGGGATGCTGGCGCGACGGACGTAATTGCGCGCCTTGCGCAGCATGCCGACGGCCAGCGCATCCGGCAGATTGCCCAGTACGCCACCCAGCAGCGCGCGCAGTGGTCCCGGTACGCGGCCATAGCGTTCGAACACCTCCTGGTCGGCGTAGCGAGCGTTGCCGCCAAAGATTTCGTCGCCGCCGTCGCCTGCCAGCATCAGCAGTCGCCCGTCTTCGCGCGCCAGACGGGCGCAGAAGTAGGTCGGTACGGCCGACGCGTTGCCGAAGGGTTCGTCGTAGATCGCGGCGATCTTAGGGATCGCCTCGGCGACATCGGACGGGGTGACGTAGTACTCGTGCGGGTGGCAGCCGAAATGTTTCGCCGTGATGCGGGCGAATTCCATCTCGTCGAATTCTTCCGCGTCGAAGCCGATCGAATAGGTGTCGGGGCCGCGTCCGTTGATGCGCGCCATCATGCCGGCCACGGTCGAACTGTCGGTGCCGCCGCTGAGGAAGGCGCCGACCTCAGCGCTGGTCGTCGCATCCCGCACCGAACTTTCGAGCAGTTCGCGGAACTCCGCAGCGTAGCGCGCGTAGTCGTCAGGTGAATCGTCAGCGTACGGCATGCTCCAGTAGAAGCCGGTCTGCGCCGACGTGCCACGTACATGGACGTATTGCGCCGGCAGCAGCTTGAAAACGTCGCGGTAGATGGTGGCCGGTGCCGGCACCATGTGGCAATAAAGATAGTCGTACAGCGCCTGAGGATCGACATCCGGACGTACCGCCGGGTGAGCGGTGACGGCATCGGCATTGGCACCGAACACCAGCGTCGTGCCGCGCAGTGCGTAACACAGCTCGTGCGTGCCGACGCGATCGATGGCCAGCAGCGCTTCGTCGCGCTCACTATCGACCAGCGCAAGTGCAAAACCTCCCTGCAGCGCTCCGAGCATCGCGGGGCCGCGTTCGCGCCAGGCATGGATCAGCGACTGCGCCATGCCCGTGTGCGCGGCGCGCTGGCGCAGCGCAGCGTCCGACCACACCGGTCTGCCGGCCAGCGCCAGCAACAGCGAACCATCCTTGCAGACCTCGGTATCCCCCGGCTGGGCGCGCACGGCGACTGCTGCGCCGGCGCCCAGGCGGCACTGGATGCCGGCGGAAGACAGACCGCCGAGGCGGGCGGTCATGCGTTCAAGCCCGGCAGCGGTATCGGCCACCTGGGCCGCTGCCGGTCTCGGGCCTTCAAGCCAGCCGCAAATCTTGCTCATCGTCGTCCCTCTCGTTGCGGATACGGCAGCACGTGTCGCCGTTCCGGCACATCAATCATGTGTTGCAGCGATCAGTTCGCTGTAAAGCCTGCTGTAGCCCTGTGCCACGGACTCAAGCGAAAAACGTTCCTCGGCGATGCGTCGTCCGTTGTCGCCCAGTTCGCGTCCGCATGGCGACAGAGCGCCGGAGACTGCGGCGGCCAGTGCAACAGGGTCGTCCGGCGCATATGTGTAGCCGGTACGTCCGTGCTGCACCAGATCCCTTGTGCCGCTGACTTCGGCTGCCACGCAGGGCAGGCCGCTCGCCATCGCTTCGAGCACGACGTTGGGCAGCCCCTCGCGGTGCGATGGCAGAACCAGCACGTCGGCGGCGCGCAGGTAGTCCTCGATGTTCGCGCTGTGCGCGCGCAGGCAGAATCGGTCTGGGGAGGCGGCCTGCATTGCACGCAGTCGTGCGATCAGCGCCCCCTGCGGATCTTCCCGGCTTTGCGGGCCGATCGCCACAAGCAGTGCGTCGGTACCGAAGGCATCCTGTTCGATCCACTGTCTGGCGAGCCACTCGATATTCTTGCGCTCGTCCATTACGCCCACATACAAGGCGACCGGTTTCTCGAGCGGAAGGTCGAGGCTGATGCGCAGCGCACGTCGGGCGTTATCGTCGGCCGGGTGGAACAGCGTGGTATCGACACCGTTCGGCAGATAGTGGATGCGGTCGCCGGGTACG
>DATCUL010000158.1:0-12292 GCA_036567405.1 Methyloversatilis sp.
TGCGTGCTGCCGGTGCTCGCGCTGGCCGCGCTGCTGTGGCTGACCGATCGCTGCAGCGTGCGCGCGGCCACGCTGACCGGCTTCGTTTTCGGCCTCGGCTGGTTCCTCGGCGGCGTGTCGTGGGTGCACGTCAGCCTGCACCAGTTCGGTGGCATGCCGATTGCGATTTCGCTGCTCGCCACCTTCCTGTTCTGCGCCTACCTGTCGCTGTTCCCCGCGGTTGCGTGCGCGGTCCAGCGTCGCCTGCAACCGGTGGGTTGGCTGTTCGCACCGCTGTTCGCCAGTGCCTGGGTGCTGACCGAATGGCTGCGCGGTACGCTGCTGACCGGTTTCCCGTGGCTGGCCAGCGGTTATGCGCAGACGGTGCCCAGCCCGCTGGCCGGCTACGTGCCGGTGCTCGGTGTGCATGGCGCCGGCTGGATGGCCGCGCTGCTGGCCGGCCTGCTGGCCGCGGTGGTGCTGCGTCGGCTGCAATTGCGTCCGGCGCTGCTGGCTGCCGCCGGTGTGCTGGCGACCGGTGCGCTGCTGGGCCAGGTGCGCTGGACCGAATCGGTCGGCCGCACGCTGACCGTCAGCCTGCTGCAGGGCAATGTCGAACAGAGCATGAAGTGGGTGCCGGAACACCTGCCCGATTCGATGCACGCCTACCTCGATCTGGCGCGCGCCTGGCCGGCCGATCTGGTCGTGCTGCCGGAGACCGCAGTGCCACTCGAACTCGACCGGATCGATCCGGGTTGGCTGGCCGAACTGCGACGCACCGGACGTGACGTGCTGATGGGGGCGATAACGGTCGGCCGTGACGCCGGTGGCGAACCGCACTACTACAACAGCGCGGTGGCGCTGGGCCGCCCGGACGTCGGCTACAGCAAGTCGCATCTGGTTGCCTTCGGCGAATTCACGCCGCCGCTGTTCGCCTGGACGCTCGAACTGCTGTCGATCCCGATGTCCGACTTCGGTCGCGGTGCGCCGGTCCAGCCGCCGTTGGCGCTGGCTGGCGAACAGGTCGCGGTCAACATCTGCTACGAAGACGTGTTCGGCGAGGAACTGATCGCCGCTGCGCGCGACGCGACGCTGCTGGTCAATGTGTCGAACACCGCCTGGTTCGGTGACTCGCTGGCCCAGCCGCAACATCTGCAGATCGCCCGCATCCGCGCGCTGGAACTCGGCCGGCCGATGCTGCGCGCGACCAATACCGGCATGACAGCGGCCATCGGTGCCGACGGTCGCGTCATCGCGGCGCTGCCGCCGTTCCAGCGTGCCGCGCTGCGCGTCGAACTGTCCGGCTACCGCGGCCTGACGCCCTTCATGCGCTGGGGCAATGTGCCGGTCGTGCTGCTCGCGCTGATGTGCGGCACGATTGCGATGGTGCGTCGCAAGGCGAGCCGGTAAAATCCCGCCTTTCCCACTTGGTCTGGTTCCATGTCCGCTGCACCCACATTCCAGGAAGTGCTGCTGCGTCTGTCCCGTTTCTGGGGCGACCAGAATTGCGCACTGCTTCAACCGTACGACATCGAAGTCGGTGCCGGCACCTTCCATACCGCGACCTTCCTGCGTGCCATCGGTCCCGAACCGTGGCGTGCCGCCTACGTGCAGCCGTCGCGCCGCCCGAAGGACGGCCGCTACGGAGAAAACCCGAACCGGCTGCAGCATTACTACCAGTTCCAGGTCGCGCTGAAACCGTCGCCGCCCAACATCCAGGAGCTGTACATCGACAGCCTGCGCGCACTCGGACTCGATCCGGCGCAGCATGACATCCGCTTCGTCGAGGACGACTGGGAGTCGCCGACGCTCGGTGCCTGGGGCCTGGGCTGGGAAGTGTGGCTCGACGGCATGGAGGTGACGCAGTTCACCTACTTCCAGGAAGTCGGCTCGATTCCCTGCAAGCCGGTGCTCGGCGAAATCACCTACGGCGCCGAACGTCTGGCGATGTATCTGCAGGGCGTCGAAAACGTGTACGACCTCGTGTGGGCGCCCGGCATCCGCTACGGCGACGTGTATCACCAGAACGAGGTCGAACAGTCGACCTACAACTTCGAGCACTCGAATGTCGAATGGCTGTTCCGGCAGTTCAGCGATTACGAGGCCGAGGCGAAGCGCCTGATCGAGATCGGCCTGCCGCTGCCCGGTTATGAAATGGTGATGAAGGCGTCGCACAGCTTCAACCTGCTCGATGCGCGCGGCGCCATTTCGGTCACCGAGCGTGCCGCCTACATCGGCCGCGTGCGCGCGCTCGCGCGGCTGGTCGCGCAGGCCTACTACACCTCGCGCGAGGCGCGCGGTTTCCCGATGGCCGACCTGACGAGCCCGCGCCTGCGTGCGCTGCTCGGCGAGGAAGAGTGCAGCCGCATCGAAACGCTGCGCACCGCCTGACATCCATCTGTTTTCCGGCCGGTGTCCTGCGGGTGCCGGCGGGTTCTGGAACGAGTATGCAAGCCACATTGCTGGTCGAACTGCTGACCGAAGAATTGCCGCCCAAGGCGCTGTCGCGTCTGGGCGAAGTATTTGCCGACGCGGTGTTCAAGGCGCTGGTCGAGCGCAAGCTGGTCGCCGCCGACGCGCGTATGGACCGCTTCGCCAGTCCGCGCCGTCTGGCGCTGACCGTGCAGGGCGTTGCAGCCAGTGCGCCGGACGCCGTGGTCGATGAGAAGCTGATGCCGGTCGCCGTCGCGCTCGACGCCAGCGGTGCTGCCACGCCGGCGCTGCTGAAGAAGCTTCAGGCCAAGGGCATTCCGGCCGAGGCGCTGCCGCAGTTTACGCGCCGCATGGACGGCAAGAGCGAAACGCTGTTCTACGCGATGACCGTACCGGGTGCGCAGCTCGACGAGGTGCTGGCCGGCATCGTGCTCGACGCGCTGAAGAAGCTGCCGATCCCGAAGCTGATGCGCTGGTCCGACTGCGACTTCCAGTTCGTTCGTCCGGTGCATGGTCTTGTCATGCTGCATGGCGAACGCATCGTGCCGGGGCAGGCCTTCGGCCACGCGTCGGGCCGCAGCACGCGCGGCCACCGCTTCATGGGCGAGGGCGAGGTGTCGATCGACAGCGCCGACGCCTATGCGCGCACGCTGTACGAACGCGGCGCCGTCATGGCGTCGTTCGACGCGCGACGCGCGCTGATCGTCGAGCGCCTGGCGCGTGCCTGCGCCGATCTGGGCAGCGGCGTGCATCACGTCGATGATGCGGCGCTGATCGACGAGGTCACCGCGCTGGTCGAGTACCCGGTCGTGTATGTCGCGCAGTTCGAACCGGAGTTCCTGGCCGTGCCGCAGGAATGCCTGATCCTGACGATGAAGGCCAACCAGAAGTATTTCCCGCTGCTCGATGCGAACGGCAAGCTGCTGAACCGCTTCCTGGTGGTGTCGAACATGCAGGTCGACGACGCGCACAACATCGTGTCCGGCAACGAACGCGTGGTGCGTGCCCGCCTGTCGGACGCGCGCTTCTTCTTCGAGCAGGACAAGAAGATGCAGCTGGCCGCGCGCATTCCGAAGATGGAGTCGGTGGTCTATCACAACCGCCTGGGCAGCCAGTTCGACCGCGTGATGCGCGTCCAGCGCCTCGCGACCGAAATCGCCGGCCGGCTGAATGCCGACCTGGTGCAGACGGCGCGCGCCGGCCTGCTGGCCAAGGCCGACCTGCTGACCGACATGGTTGGCGAATTCCCCGAACTGCAGGGTGTGATGGGTCGCTACTACGCGCAGCACGACGGCGAGACGCCCGCCGTGGCCGCGGCGATCGAGCAGCACTACCGCCCGCGCTTCGCCGGCGACGCATTGCCCGAAGGCGCCATCGCCTGTGCCGTGTCGCTGGCCGACAAGATCGACGCGCTGACCGGTTTCTTCGGCATCGGCCAGATCCCGACCGGCGACAAGGACCCGTTCGCACTGCGCCGCGCCGCGCTCGGTGTGCTGCGCATCCTGATGGAAGCATCGCTGCCGCTCGACCTTGCCGAGCTGATCGCCTTCGCCGGTGGCGGTTTCCGCGCCGGTCAGGTGGGAGCGGGCGAGACTTCGGAATTCGCGGCACAGCTGCTCGACTTCATCCACGAACGCCTGCGCAACCTGCTGAAGGACGCCGGGCACGATGCCCGGGTCATCGACGCCGTGCTGGCGCAGCGCCCGACCCGCATCGATCTGGTGCCGGCCACGCTCGATGCGGTGGTCGCCTTCTCGTCGCTGCCAGAGGCGCAGTCGCTGGCGGCAGCCAACAAACGCATCGTCAATATCCTCCGCAAGGCAGAAGAGGGCGCTGGCACCGAGGTGGATGCCTCGTTGTTCGCCGAAGCGGCAGAGCGCGACCTGTACGCTGCGCTTGCTGCCATCGCCCCGGTGCTGCGCGCCGATCTGGCTGGCGGCCGTTACGCCGAGGCGCTGAGCGCGCTGGCCGGGTTGCGCGCGCCGGTCGATCACTTCTTCGACGACGTGATGGTCAACGCCGACGACGTCCGCATACGCGCCAACCGGCTGGCACTGCTCGCCCGGGTCGCGGCGGCGATGAACGCGGTGGCCGACATCTCGAAGCTCGAGATCAGGGACTGATCCGGTGAAGCTGATCATCCTCGACCGCGATGGCGTCATCAACTACGACTCCGAGCACTTCATCAAGTCGCCGTCGGAGTGGCGTCCGATCGAGGGATCGATGGAGGCGATCGCGCTGCTGAACCAGTGGGGCTGGCGCGTGGTGGTCGCGACCAATCAGTCCGGTGTCGGGCGCGGGCTGTTCGACATGGACACGCTGGCCGCCATCCACGAAAAGATGCATCGCACGCTGTCACAGGCTGGCGGACGCATCGACGCGATCTTCTTCTGCCCGCACGCGGCCGATTCGAAATGCGCCTGCCGCAAGCCGAAGGCCGGCATGCTGCTGGAGATCGCCGAGCGCTTCAACGTCGATCTGGCGGACGTGCCCATCGTCGGCGACAGTCTGCGCGACCTGCAGGCGGCGGTGACGGCGGGCGGCCAGCCGGTGCTCGTGCGTACCGGCAAGGGCGCCAGGACCGAAGCTGACCCCGACCTGCCGCCCGGCACCCGTATTTTCGACAATCTTGCCGCGCTGGTTCGCGCGCTCACGGTGGCGACCGACTGATGACCTTACTGCGTTCCATCCTGTACTTCGTCGTGCTGATCATCATCACGCCGCCATTCGCGCTGATCGCCATTCTGGTGCGGCCACTGCCGCCACATCTGCGCTATCGCATCATCGGCGGCTGGACGCGGCTGGCCATGCTGGCGCTGCGTTTCGTTGTCGGACTGCATTACCGCGTCATCGGCACCGAGAACCTGCCGGCGCGCAGTGCCGTGGTGCTGTGCAAGCACCAGTCGGCGTGGGAGACGATGAGCCTGCAGCTCATCCTGCCGCCGGTCGCCTTCGTGCTCAAGAAGGAACTGCTGCGCATTCCGTTCTTCGGCTGGGGTCTGGCCTGCATGCCGTCGATCGCGATCGACCGCTCGGCCGGCCGCGATGCGCTGGCGCAGGTCGAGGAACAGGGGCGCGTGCTGCTCGAGCAGGGCTTCTGGGTGACGGTGTTTCCCGAAGGCACGCGCATGGCGCCGGGCCAGACGCACCGCTACAAGATCGGCGGTGCGCGGCTGGCGCATGCCACCGGCGCGCCGGTCGTGCCGATTGCCCACAATGCCGGCGACTTCTGGCGACGCAATGCCTTTCTGAAATATCCCGGCGAGATCGTCGTCAGCATTGGCCCGGCGATCGCCACGCAGGACTTGACGGCGGAACAGATCAACGGGCAGGCTCAGGCCTGGATCGAAGGTGAAATGCGCAGACTTTTCCCGCATCACTATGAATCAAAGCCATTGCCCGCAGCAGCTTGAGTTGGCGCTCGACATGCCGGACAACGCCGCGCCGCGGGTGCGCGGTCGTCATATCGTTCTCGGTCAGCAGATCGTCGAGTACGCGCTGCGTCGTTCGCGCCGGCGCTCCATCGGTTTTTCGATCGGCGAATCCGGGCTGCGGGTGACCGCGCCGCACTGGGTGACCATGCCGCAGATCGAGGAGGCGCTGCGCGAGAAGCAGCGCTGGATCTTCACCAAACTCGGCGAGGTGCGCGCGCGCCGCGCGCCGGTGCGTTCCGACTGGCGCGACGGCGGGCATCTGCCCTGGCTCGGCGGCAACGTGACGCTGCGGCTGGGCGATACCTGCGCCCGCCCGCTGGTAGACAGCGGTGCGTTGCGCCTGCCGCTGCCGGCCGACGCCGACCATGACCGCGTGCGCGACGCGGTATGCGCCTTCCTGCAGCAGGAGGCGCTCGCCCGTTTCACGCAGCGCGCCAACGAACTGGGCGCGCGCATCGGCGTGCTGCCGTCGCGCATCGTGCTGAGTTCCGCCAATACCCTGTGGGGCTCATGTACGGCTCAGGGTGTGATCCGCCTGAACTGGCGACTGATCCATTTCTCGCCGGCGCTGATCGATTACGTGATCGCGCACGAACTTGCCCACCTTAAGGAACTCAATCACTCGCGCGCGTTCTGGGACATCGTGGCGGACATCCTGCCCGGCTTCGAATCGGCGCGCCGCGAACTGCGCGCACACCACCCCGGGCGCATCGTTGCGCCCTGAACATCGTCACGAGGCCACATCATGAGAATCCTGCACACCATGCTGCGCGTCGGCAATCTCGATCGCTCGATCGAGTTCTACACCAAGGTGCTCGGCATGCGGGTACTGCGCCGCAACGACTATCCGGATGGCAAGTTTACGCTGGCGTTTGTTGGCTACCAGGACGAAGCCGACGCCGCGGTGCTGGAACTGACGCACAACTGGGACACCGAAAAGTACGATCTGGGCACCGCCTACGGCCACATCGCGCTCGAGGTCGATGACGCCTACGCCACCTGCGAGCAGGTCAAGGCGCGCGGCGGGCGCGTCGTGCGCGAGGCTGGCCCGATGAAGCACGGCACCACGGTGATCGCCTTCGTCGAGGATCCGGACGGCTACAAGATCGAATTCATCCAGCGCGGGACTTCGGGCGCGAGCTGAGTCCATCGCCTGGCGGCGACAAGCTGCACGGCAGTGTGCAGGATTTCCGTTGCCGGCGATCGCGACAGGGCTAAGGTCTAGGCTTCGAAAACACGAAGCCCGGAGGCCGATGATGCGATCGCTGATGCTGGTGCTTTCCCTTGTTCCGCTGGCGGCCTTCGCCGGCCCGTCGAGCACCTTCGACAACGGTGCCGAGGGCTGGTCGGTGGTCGATCTGAATCCACCCTACGATTCGGCCGGCACGCCCTATTCGGTTGTGCATGAATCCGGCTACATCCGGTTCACCGATCCGTCGAGCCAGAGCTTCTTCTTCGAGGCGTCTTCCGCCTTCCTTGGAAACCTGTCGTCCTACTTCGGCGGCACGCTGCGCTACAGCCAGCGGCTGACGCCGACGACACCGGAGTGGCGCGACGATCCGGATGTCGTCCTGGTCGGCGGAGGGCTGACGCTTGTGTTCCAGAACGCGGCGAATCCCGGTGCGGACTGGACCGACTACGCAGTGTCGCTGACGGTGCCGGGCTGGCATGTCGGATCGCTCTCTGGTGTTGCGGCCAACGCCGCGCAGTTGCAGGGCGTGCTGGGTGCGGTGGAACACCTGCGCATCCGCGGCGAGTACATCTCGGGAGTAGTCGAGACCACTGCGCTCGACAACGTGTCGATCAGCGCCGTACCCGAACCCGGAGCCTGGGCACTGATGCTGTCCGGCATCGGTTTTCTTGGCTGCGTGGTCTATCGACGCAGCGGCGCCTGAACCCGGGTGCCTGGTGGTCAGGCGAATTCGCTGGCGGACTGCAGTTCTGCCTCCAGTTCGCCAGCCAGTGCTTCGGTTGCACGTGCCAATTCGCTGAACAGCGTCGCCAGTTCGGACTGGGATGCGTCACCCGCATTGGCAGAATCCTCGAGTTGCCCAGCGATATTCGCCACCTGAGTGGCGCCGAAATTGCGCACCATGCCCTTGATCGTATGCGCGTGGGTAGCCATGTCTTCGAGGTGTCCCTGCGTGATGGCCTGTCGCAGCGCGTCTATGGTCGGTCCGCAGTCACGCAGGAACAGCCGGATGACCTCGTGCAGCAGGGCCTCGTCGTCACCGAGGTTTCGGAGCATGAAGACCTTGTCGAAATGTGAGATGTCCCGCTCGCGGGCGGCAGGGCGGCTGTGGAGTACTGGCGCACCCATCGCTTCGTCGAGTGCCTTGAGCAGCGCCGGTACCTTGATCGGTTTCGATACATAGCCGTCCATCCCGGCCTCCAGACACTTCTCGCGATCGCCGGCCATCGCGTGCGCCGTCATCGCGATGATGGGCGTGTGCCGTGCGCCGTGCTGGGCGCGGATGTGGCGGGTCGCCTCGAAGCCACCCATCCCGGGCATCTGGACGTCCATCAGAATCAGGTCGTAGTCGCACTTCGTGGCCATGCCCACAGCTTCCAGCCCGTTCGCAGCGATATCGACCCGATGGCCCAGACGTTCCAGCAGGCGTATCGCGAGTGTCTGGTTCACCGGATTGTCTTCGGCCAGCAGGACACGCAGCCCGCCGCGTGGATCGGTGTCGGGCGGCGTCTCGGGCGTGCTGTCGGCGAGCGGGGGTACAGATGACAGAGGGACGCCGGTCAGTGCTTCGAACAGTTCCGCGGGTGCGGCATGCCGGCTGATCGCGCTGCGGACGCTGTCGGGGCGTCTGTCGGGTGCCGGCGGATCGCCGTCGTGCAGCAGGATCACCCGCAACGCAGTTCCGCCCTCGCCGGCCAGCGTATAAACCAGTGCCCAGTTGTCCTGGCTGGCGATCGCACTGTCCACCAGCATGCTGCGGAACGCCTGTGCAGTGCCTTCGGCCGCCACGATGGCGCCGACGCCCTCGTCCAGGGTGCCGCACAGCCGGGGAACGACTTTCCATCGCGCCAGTTCGGTCGCCAGACGGTTGCGTGACGACGCGTCGGGCTCGATCACCAGCACGGCGGTACCCTCCAGGGTGTCGGGCCGGATTTCGTCGCGGCCTTCGCTCCGGAAGCGTGCAGTGAAGTGGAAGGTTGATCCGGCGCCAGGCAGGCTGTCCACGGCTATCGAGCCTCCCATGCCCTTGACCAGCCGCGTACAGATCGCGAGCCCGAGTCCGGTGCCGCCGAATTTGCGCGTGGTCGATGTGTCGGCCTGCGAAAAGGCCTCGAATATCAGGGATTGCTTGTCCAGTGGAATGCCGATGCCGGTATCGCGCACCGCAAAACGCAGCACCTGTGCGTCCGGTGTCCGTTCGACCAGCGTTACCGACACGTCCACGCTGCCCTGCGCCGTGAACTTCAGGGCATTCGAAATCAGGTTGGTCAGCACCTGGCGCAGTCGCGTCGGGTCGCCGACGAGTCCGTCGTCGACCGACTCGTCGATCCGCCAGTCCAGCGCAACCTGTTTGCCACGCTTCGGCGCCAGCGCACGTACGGTGCTGTTCACGATTTCGTTCAGGCTGAACGGAATGCTTTCGAAGCTCAGGTGGCCCGCCTCGATCTTCGAAAAATCGAGGATGTCGTCGATCAGCGTCAGCAGTGAATCGGACGACTGCTTGACCAGGCTGAGGTATTCGCGCTGTTCGGTGCTCAGTTCGGTGTCGAGGGCAAGCTCCGTCATGCCCATGATGGCATTCATCGGCGTGCGGATTTCGTGGCTCATGTTGGCCAGGAAGTCGCTCTTGGCGCGGTTGGCCGCCTCGGCCGCATCGCGCGCCTTCATCATCTGTTCCTGTATAGCCTTGCGCTCGCTGATGTCCGAAATGAAGGCGGTGAAAAGGGCTCGCCCTTTCAGGTGGGTGGCCGTGATGGCCATTTCGGCTGGAAAGCGCTGGCCATCGCGGCGGCTGATTTCCAGTTCGATGTGGTGGCCGATCACGGCATCGAAGCGCTGGCTCAGCCACTGCAGAAGGTCGTGTTGTCCGGCGTCGCGTTCCGTCTTGGGCACCAGCAGATCGAGCACCGGACGCTGCATGGCTTCTTCCGCGGGCCAGCCCAGCATGCGGCCGGCGGCCGGGTTGAACTCGATGATGTTGCCGAAGCTGTCGAACGTGATGACGGCGTCGATGGCGGCAACCAGGATGGCGCCCGTATGCGCCTCGCTTTCGGCCAATGCGCTGCGCTTGTCGAACAGGCTCAGCGAGGCCCAGTTCAGCGCTTCGGCCAGCCGGTCGGTCTCGTAGGCACCGGTGTCGGTCGGCAGGGTTTCGCCCATCACCTGATCCAGACGCTCGGCGAATTCGGTGCATTGCCGCATCGCGGCGAGCGGCCTGCGCAGCAGGGCAAACAGTGCGGCGATGCCGAGCAGGATGGCGATCAGGCCGTGCAGCATGCTGTCGCTCAGGATGTGCTCAAAGACCTCGCGTGCTTCGGCGGTATCGGTCTCGGTGCGCAGCCACAGCTGCTCCCCGTTCTCCATCACCGGCACCCAGCAGATCACGCGTGAGCGTCCGGTGATCAGGTTCTTGCCGGTGTGTGTGGTGACGGTACGGCTGGTCGGTGCGATCGTGGCAGGTGGCACGCCCGGGTCCGTTGTCGCAGCTGTTTTCCAGGTCGTTCTGGAAGCGCGTTCGAGTGACGCAACGACGCGTCCGCTGCGGTCGATCAGCGCGGCGGCGAGTACGTTCTCGTCACCGTTCGACAGGTGCGCGCGCAAAGCGAGCGGCGAATTGCTGTCCCGGCTGGACTCCGCCATCATCCTTGCACCGATCACCTGCGTCTCCGCCAGGGCGTTGTGTTCCAGGTGGTGCAGGATGGCGTCGGACTGTTCGTGCGCGGTGTAAAGGCCATTGCCGATCACGCTGATGCAGAACACCAGGGTGAACAGCCCGGTGATGCGGCGCAGCAGCCGGTCCGGACCGAGTATGTGTTTGGGCATCGATCAGTCCTCGTCCCGGAAGCGGCTGCGTATGTCCAGTACTTCGTTCCAGCAGGCGAGCAGCGCATCGACGCATACGGGGTCGAAATGGCCGCCGCGGCCATCCAGCAGGAAGGCCTTGGCACGATCCAGTTCCCAGGCCGTCTTGTATGGACGCGGCGAGGTCAGCGCGTCGAACACGTCGGCCACCGCGACGATGCGCCCGACCACCGGTATGTCCTCGCCGGCAAGGCCTCGCGGGTAGCCCGAACCGTCGAATTTCTCGTGGTGGTTGAGCGCGATGGTGGCAGCAAGCTGCATGAATGGCGAGGCGGAGTCCTTGAGGATTTCATAACCGATCGAAGCGTGCTGCTTCATGATCCTGAATTCCTCGGGGTCGAGTTTGCCGGGCTTGAGCAGGATGTGGTCGGGGGTGCCGAGTTTGCCGACATCGTGCATCGGCGCGGCGATCAGCAAGGCGTCCTGCAGGTCCTGATCCAGCCCCATCTCGCGTGCGATCAGCGACGAGATGTGCGCCATGCGGACGATGTGAGCACCGGTTTCCGGGTCACGGAATTCGGCGGCACGCGCCAGCTTGTTCAGGGTTTCGCGTTCGCGTTCGAAAATTTCGGCCGTGGCGCGGCGGACTTCGTCGGCCAGCGTGCGTGCGTGATTGGCCAACGCAACCTGGCTGCGGCGCAGCGACAGCATGTTCTTGACGCGCGACGTGAATTCGATGCGGTCGAGCGGTTTGGTCAGAAAATCGTTGGCACCCGATTCCAGCGCGCGGTAGCGCACCTCGCGCTCGTGATCGGCGGTGACCATCAGCAGCGGCGTCTGTGTGCGGGCCGGGTGGGCGCGGAAGCGCTGGATGAACTCGATGCCGTCCATGTCAGGCATCATGTAATCGACGATGACCAGATCGGGATCCTCGTTCAGGCAGTGTTCGAGCGCTTCGCCTGGCGACAGGAAGCACGACGGCGTGCAGTCAGGCAGCTTGCCCAGCAGGGCAGACATCAGGACAAGATTCACCTGCGCATCGTCAACGACTACAACATTCATTCAGGCGCACTCCGTGTGCAGGGATGGTTATTGCGGGGCGAGCCGAGGCAGACAGCCTTTTCGTCCGAACCGTCATTGAAGGGTAACGGACGCGCAACCTTCTGACTTTAGGGAATTGCGCGTCCCGCACGAGCTTGTTTGCAAAATGAAACCTGAGCCCTACACGCTGCGCGCCTCGGCGCTGCGCAACTGGCTGCGCCAGTTGTCCTTCCGCGACATGTTCGCCCTGGCGCTGCCGGTACTGCTGATTGTCGGTGCCGGGTTCTGGTTTGCCGCGCGCTACATCAAGCCGGCGCCGCCAGGCCAGACCACGCTGTCCTGCGGTGCCGAAGGGTCGGCCTACGAAACCTTCTGCGCGCGTTACCGACCCCTGATCGAGCCTTTCGGCGTC